>JAJZKP010000001.1 GCA_021804105.1 Microcaldota archaeon
CAGCGGAGCCTCATACGGCGGAGGTTCTGGCGGCAGCGGTAGCGATTCTGGGTCTGGAGGTTCAGAATATAATGGCGGCAATGGCGGTGAAGTCATACTCCAGTGGACCTCTACATGGGGGTCGTGCGCGATGTCATCTATATGAAGTAAATATTTAAGGTTTCAGAAATCAGGATACGGCGATTAGATGGAGGTTGAAGAATATTTCAAGTCACTCTCAGAAGAGTTCTCAAAGGCATATGAACTTGCCAACAAGGCAAGGGCAGAGGGACTTGACCCGAAGCCATATGTAGAGATAAAGCCGGCTCCGGATCTTGCAAGCAGAGTTGAAGGTCTCACAGGAATGGAAGGCATAGCCGAGCTCATACGCAAGAGCTTCACAGGACAATCAAGGACAAAGCTTGCATTCAGCGTGGCAAGGGAAATATGCACAAATCCTGCATTTGATAGCAGCGAGAAGTACAAGAGGATAGAGACTGCCGTAAGGGTGGGGAGCGCGATACTTACAGAGGGGATACTGGTTGCGCCTACAGAAGGCATACAGGGAATCAAGGCATACAGAAACAGGGATGGCACGGATTACATTGCAGTGGTATATGCCGGACCGATCAGAGGGGCTGGAGGAACTGCAGCTGCACTTTCCGTGGCGCTTGCAGACTACTCACGAAGGTTCTTTGGGATAGGAGCTTACAAACCAACCATGGATGAGATAGAGAGGTATGTCGAGGAATCAGAGCTCTACCACACACGTGCTGCAAGACTCCAGTACCGGCCCCCAGACGATGACATAAGGGTGATAGTGAGCAACTGCCCAGTATGCATAGACGGTGTGCCAACTGAAAAGATCGAGGTAGGGGTGCATGGGAATCTGTACAGGATTGGTCTTGACGGCAAGGAAATCGCCATATCCAACAGGGTACGTGGAGGCATCCCGCTTGTGGTGTGCGAGGGCATCGCGCAAAAGGCCAAGAAGCTGCTCAAGGAGGTAAAGGCGTTCGGCCTGGATTGGGAATGGCTCAATGGCATAATAAAAGTGCAGGTCAAGAAGGTTGAGAGCAGCGGCAAGAGCACAAGCGTTTTCCTAGAGGATCTTGCTGCAGGAAGGCCGATACTGGCTTATCCTGGTCGCATAGGGGGGTTCAGGCTCAGGTATGGCAGGAGCAGGTTCACAGGCATCGCTGCGAAGGGAATCAGCCCGGCAACAATGGTGCTTACTATGGGTTTCATAGCAGTAGGCACGCAGATGAAGATAGAGCTTCCTGGAAAGGGGTGCGTGGCACTTCCAGTAGACTCAATAGAAGGGCCATTTGTACGGTTGAAGAATGGCGATGCCATGCGCATCGATGATGCTGAGACAGCATTGAGGCTCAAGAATGATGTTGAGGAGCTGATCTCGATGGGCGACTTGCTGGCCACTTATGGTGACTTCAGGAAGTCTAACACGCTATTGCAGCCTAGCAGCTACGTAGAGGAATTGTGGTCTGCACAGCTTGCTGAAAAAGGAGCCAGAGTGCCAGACCACAGCAAGATAACGTTTGAGGATGCGTATAGAACGTCTTTGGCGCATGGAATACCCATGCATCCCAGATTCCTGTTCGAATTCCAGGCATCCACACCGCAAGCGCTGGAGGAGATTGCTTTATCCATAATAAGAAACGGGAAAGTCAGCGGGGAGAATGTTTTCCAAGTTGAAAAGATAGAGTTTCCAGTAACGGCAGAGTCCAAGAGGGCGCTAGAGCTCATGTGCGTGCCTCATGCGTATGCTGATGGGAAGGTAGTGCTATCGAAGGACTATGCACAGTCCCTGCTGGCCAGCCTTGGCTTCGCATCCGGAGAGGATGGCATGCTGAAAGTGGATGAGCTGGTGCTTGAGAGATACTCATTGGAAGCCACAGATGCGCTAGCGCTTATAAACAGGGTTGCACCTTTCAAGGTGGCTAAACGATCTACGTATATCGGGGCTAGGATAGGCAGGCCTGAGAAAGCGAGGGAGAGGCTCATGAAGCCATCCCCGAACGTGCTTTTTCCTATAGGAGCCTATGGGGGAAAGGATAGAAATATAACCTCGGCTTATGCGGTGGACTCGAAGAAATTCAGGTCGGGCCTTAAGGCGGAGGTGGCCAGGTACAGGTGCCCTGCCTGCAAGTTGCTCATAGAAACGCGGTACTGCTATGACTGTGGCAAGGTTGCGCGGCTGGAGAGCAAATGCCCTTCGTGTGGTAGAGTCTCGGCTGGCGGCGTCTGTGAGGCCTGTGGAGCAAATACAGTTGCATTCGAGGAGCGCGAGATAAACCTGACAAAGCTCATATCCAATGCGCTCAGGAACATAGGGATGTCCAAGCTCCCGGGAGTGGTTAAGGGCGTTAAGGGACTGACTAATGAGAATAGAGTGGCTGAACCCGTGGAGAAAGGCATACTTAGGGCCACATACAACGTGCATATGTTCAAGGACGGCACAGCAAGGTTCGATGCCACTGATGCTCCGCTGACGCACTTCTACCCTGCAGAGATAGGGGTCAGCGTGGAGAAGCTGCGCAGCCTCGGTTACACTAAGGACTACATCGGTAACGATCTGGTAGACGAGAACCAGCTTGTAGAGATGATGCACCAGGACGTGGTGCTGAACAAGAAGGGCATAGAGAACATGTACTTGATAGCGAGGTTTATCGACGATCTGCTCGAACGCTATTACAAGCTGCCCAGATTCTATAATGCATCAAAAGCACAGGATATGATAGGTGCGTTGGTGATAACCCTCTCGCCGCATACCTCATGCGGGGTACTCAATAGGATAATAGGGGTCACGTCTGCAAATGTGGGCTTTGCACATCCGTACACCATATCAGCCAGGAGGAGGAACTGCGACGGTGACGAGGACACCACCATGCTCCTCATGGATGCGCTGGTGAACTTCTCAAAGGAATACCTTCCAGAAACCGTTGGCGGAACCATGGATACGCCGCTGATACTCACACTGAACAACAAGCCAGACGAGGTTGACGACGAGGTTCACGCGATGGAGGTAGTGGCCGCATATCCGATTTCGTTCTACAACAAGACATTCGACTACGCGTCGCCTTCAGAAGCGCAGCTGGAGATGGTCGAGAACAGGCTCGGGAGCAACTCAGTGTACAGGAACCTGTGGTTCACGCATGGCTCTTCCAAGAATGCAGTGAGCAATTCGCCAAAAAGAAGTTTATATGCCGAATTGAAGACAATGCAGGAGAAGGTCGACGCTGAATTCGGGCTTATGGATAAGATATATTCGGTGGACAAGGCCGATGCCGCAAGAAGGGTCATAACAAGCCATTTCATGCCCGACCTGATAGGCAACCTTCACTCATTTTCCAGGCAGACCTTCAGGTGCTCATCGTGCAATGCGAAGTTCAGGAGGGTTCCACTCTCGGGGAAGTGCACAAGGGATGGCGGGAAGCTCCTCCTGACCATATCAAAGGGAGGCATAGAGAAGTATTTGCTGATGGCAATGGCGCTCGCAGACAGGTATGATCTTGATCCATATATCAAGCAGAGGCTCGCGCTCGTGCGTGATGAGATAAATACCATATTCGGTAGGGATGAGATAGACGTTTCTGCTACCGAGGGCCAGTTCAGCCTTATGAAATACTTCTAGCTCATGTTTTCCTGTTGCAAGTGGATCCTAGGAACCAGGAAGAGCTATAGATAAATGAGTGCAGATTGCGCTTCCTATTCTATTCGCCACAACATTCTCGGTTATGACAAGATTTTTCTCTGCGGGGTCAGGGCACTAAAGGCTGCAGAGAAGCTGTACGCCAAGATGGCAAAGGGGCGGGAAGACAAAGCTTACAAATACCGCTATTATGATCAGCGCTATGAGCAATTCTATTACGAGCTTGATAAGGTTCGTAGCATCACTTTGTCCTGGCATTTATTGTCTTTATTGCTTCTTCGAGTATGTCCAATCCCTTCTCAAGGCTTGGTTTTGATACAGTCAATGGGGGTATAATGCGTATGGAGGAGACTCCGGCAGGCAGGAGCAGGAGTCCCTTGCTATGGCAATACTTGAGTATTTCATCGCGCTGCATTGCTGCCGGGGTTTTTGACTTTTTGTCTGTCACGAGCTCTATGCCTATCATCATACCGAGGCCTCTGACATCGCCAAGTATTTCATATCTTTCCTTCATCTCATCGAGCCGTTTCATAATAAACCTGGACTTTTCGTCTGATGCCTTGGTGAGCATGGACATATTCTTCTTCACGTACTCGAGAGTAGCTGAAGCACCGGATATGGAAGCAAGATTGCCGCCAAAAGTGTTGGAATGGGCACCTTCAGGAATATCCCCAAGGGATGACCTGGTTATAGTTATTCCCAGCGGGAGGCCGCCGCCGGAAGCTTTTGCCATGGTGTATATGTCTGCTTCAACGCCGAAATTGTCCATTGCCAGGAACTTTCCTGTGCGCATATATCCGGCTTGCACCTCGTCAGATACAAGGAGCATGCCATTCTCTGTGGCTATCTTCCTAATCTCCTTAACGAATTCCTTCGGAGGCACTATGTATCCGCCCTCGCCCTGCACAGGCTCGATGAATATTGCACTCACCTCTCTTGGCGAGACCTCTTTGGACAGGGCGTTCTTTTTAATGTAATCGGCGCAGGCGATCCCGCATGATGGATATTCTTTGCCGAATGGGCACCTGTAGCAGTATGCATATGGCACGTGTACTACAGAGTTGAATGGCCCGAAACTTTCATGCTGCACTACCCTTGATGCGGTGAGGCCGAGCGAGCCCATGGTCCTGCCGTGGAATGCGCTATAAAATGCAAGCGTGTACTGCCTTTTTGTGAATAGTCTCGAGAACTTCAATGCAGCTTCATTGGCCTCGGTGCCGGAGTTGGAGAAAAACATTTTTCCGAAGCTTTTTGGAAACATAGTAAGCAATTTCTCGGCATATTCTACAGGTTCCTGCGCGCTAAAGTCGTAGAATGCGGCGTGCATGAGCTTTCCCGCCTGCTTACTTATGGCACTGCGCACAGACGGAGGGGAGCCTATTCCGAAGTTGTATACTGCTATAAAACTTGTGAAATCTATGAACTTGTTGCCGTCTATGTCGTATGCGAAATCGCCTTCACCATGTGATGCTATGAAAGTATATGGCACCCTAGTCGTCGACAGAAGAACCTTCCTGTCACGCTTGATAATGTTGCGCGCCCTCTTGGAGAGTCCTGATGGCATGTTTGGTCTATAATATCATTATAAGTGTATATTTATCTTTATCTGAATGCCTTGAGGAGGGCATATCCAAGATGCCATGAGCCCGTGTGAACTGCAACGAGTGCCTCTCTGTCCAGGAATTGCAAGCGCGTTTTACTTTAACTTTGATGCTTCGACTTCAAGCGCTTTCGCAAGCTGTTCTTTACTCGCAGGATCTATCTTCTCGCTCAGGAACTCCAAATGCTTTATGTTAGATTTCCTCTCCTTCGGCCTTGAAGAAGTGACTATCGTAACGTAATTGGCGTCTATCACTTTCGTAACGACAGCCTTGTCTCCTGCGTCCCTTCCGAAGCGCTTTATGCATACTCTTCCTTGTTCAACCAATGCCATGTCTTCACCTTATTTAGCGTCAATCAACTTGAGTTCCTTCAGTTTTTGTATTATCTTGTCAGCCACTTGTCCTGCGTTGATATTGTTAGTATCTATTATTAGGTCAAACGGGACCTTGTCCTTTCCGAACTCCATGTTGTACAGCTTCTTGTAGAGCCTGTAGTTCTCGTCATCTCTTATCTTTGTTGTGCTTATTGTTTGCGCTATATTCGAGCCGTCCCTCTTTGCCATCCTTTCGGCGCGGTTCTTCTCGCCTGCATCGAGCCATACTTTGAAGCCGTCCTTGGAGAGCCATGGTGCAGTATAACTTGTGACTACTATGTTGCCATGCCTTATCTTCTCTTCAAGCCTCGCATCGACTTCCTTGTCGAATCCGGGGTTTGTTTCCCTTTCCCTCAGGAACTTTATACCGTCGGGCGTATCCCACCAGCTCTCTCCGCCAGGCTTATACCCCCTGTCGATAGCCATCTCCTTGAGTATCTCTCCACCGCCAATCACGGGAACCCCGAGCTTTCCTGAAAGTATCCAGGCCACCGTGGTCTTGCCTGCTGCAGGCATGCCAGAGATAATTATGGCTTTCATGAGACTTGCCTTCAGTGGGATATCATCTGGAGCACGTAATTGCGCTCTCTTATACCTATGTCATTCACGCGCATCTCTCCGTGTTCTATCCTGCTAGCCAGCTTTATTACATTGCCGGAGCATGCTGAGCAGAGGACCCCACCGAAAAGGCGGGAATTGGACTTTCTGCTTTTGGCCTTGCCCCTTTGTGACGAGATGCCGTTGAGCTCCTTCCTGCAAATTGCGCAGTGGGGCAGAGACCCTCCGCGCCTCTTGTAATGTATAACGTGCCTCTTGCTTGGGGTTACCCTGTCCAAGCGCCTGAAACTGCTTGACCTATGCATTGGTTTTGGCAATTTTACACCCTTGTTGTTCCAGGAATTGGATATCTGAAAAGATACTCTAATTCTTATAGGAATACGTAATCTCTATTGATTCTCAACGTATTTATTAGTTGTGGTGAAGCCGTTTTGCCTGATAAACCGACATCTTCCCAGTTATGTTTGGATGGTCAGAGCTGCCTGAGTGCCTCTATGGGCTCAAGCCTTGACGCGCGCCATGCGGGATACACACCAGCTATTGCGCTTACAACAACAGCAACTAAGATAGCCAACAATATGGTTTCGGGGCTGAAGACAGGTGAGAAGGATATCGATGATGAGCTGGAAGGTGCGCTGGCAGCACCTGCTCTCCCTCCCCCGAAGGCAACTCCACCGCCCTCTGCATGTGGCGCATTTCCTGCAGATGCCGCCGTATTGGTGCTGGTAGATGATGCATGCGAAGCAAAGAAGGAGAGGACGTATGCGCCTCCGGCTCCAACCACGATCCCCACAATGCCTCCCGCAACACCGATTATAAGTGCCTGTGTAAGGAATATCAGCAGTATATGATGGTTCTTGAAGCCTATCGACTTGAATATGCCGATGTCATGGGTCCTCTCGTATACTGAGATGAGCATTATGTTCATTATCCCTATCGCGGCTACAAGCAACGATATCCCGGCGATTATCACCAGAAGGATGGTTATGGACCCTATTATTGATGACGCAGTTTGCGCTATTTCCTGAGTGGTGGTGACAGTTACCGAGCTCCCGTATATATTGGTTACCTGCTGCGCAACTCCGGCTACTGTTGATGTATTTGTAGCCTTGACCAGTATTATGCTGTATGAGGACCTGTGCAGGAGCAGCTCCGCGGCAGGCATAGACATTATGACAGCGGTATCGACAGGCACTATTAGGCTTGAATATGGCTGTAGTATACCTACTATTGATATCGTAGTTCCAGTGGCACCTCTCCCAGATGTAGCATAAAGTGTCGCGGGATACCCGATCTTCAGGTTCTGTCCGCCTGCAAGGGAAGATGGAAAGGCCACGTTCTGCCCAACCACAGCGAGAGTCGATATCGAGTCTTGGTATAGTGATCCTGCATATAGGTTGACACCATTTAGGAGCTCGGAGAGATCCGTGGTAGATATGCCGAGTATGGTTACTGAGGTGTTCTGCCCGTTTGCTAGAACGTACCCTGAGCCTTCCAGCACAGGTATTACTGCGCTTACGTTGGGCAGGGATGATAGTTCGGCGGTGTCAGTAACAGTGAATCCCTTGGGGCTAGATAGTATTATAGAAGTTGGGCCTAAGGTATTTAGGGAATTCTGGACGCTTGCGCTAATGCCTGCAGTCAACGATGTGAGTGCAACGATAGAAGCAACGCCTATCATTACCATTAGGATGGTAAGTACTGTCCGCACCTTCTTCTCCGTCAGATCCTTGTAGCTCAGCCAGAGAAGGTCGTTTAACCTCATTTCATATGCCTGCCGATTTTCTTCCTCTCCCTGTAGTATAAGACCAGAAGCACTATTATGATTATTATTAGCACCAGCACAAGAAGGCCACTGCCGCCTGATGCATGGCTCCTGATAGCAGTCACGTTTATTGCATTTGAGGCAAGAATCTGCACCGGAACCGTTATGCGTTGGCTCACGTTCTGCCGCAGGCCGTTCAGGTAGTTTATCTGGATAGGAACCTGGTATACGCCGTTATGCACCGACGGGCCGGTCGTGGCTGAGAGAGTAACCGGAACTTGACTATCCGCACCGACGCTGCCAATGAACACGGAATTGCCGCCGTATGATGAAATGCCGTTTGCCGGAACTATTGCAGCTGTCACGGCAGACGCTCCAGAAGAGCCGGTGTTGGTTAGTACTAATGATATCGAGAATATGCTTCCGGGAGACGGTACTGTGGGAGAGAGCGTGAGGCTTGATGAGGTTATGTTTATGATTCCGGTTGTCAATAGCTGCGTGTCATTCCAGGCCTGGCTCAGGGCCGTGCCGTTGTAATAGTCTATAGTTAGGTTCGCAGGGAAGCTCTGCGACGCATTCTTTGATATGTATACCTGCTGGTTCAGTATCATAGAGCTGTATGGTCTTATAGAGTTTATTTCTACTGGTTGGCTGCCAAGCAGTGCTGCATCGGATGCGGGTACATCGAGGGATATGGAAAGCGCGTTAAGCGTATATGTGCCCGTGTTTGTTATGTTGAGGGTAAGATTCTCTATTGCGCCTGCAGTGATTATCTTCGGGGAGATGGTTGCAGTGATGGGTTCAGCGCATGCGCGCGTGGTGAAACTCATGTTCTGCACCTCGCTGTCCGTGTATACTTCATAATAGAAATAATTTATGGTTATGCCGGTCGGGATATAGAGGGATGCATTTGCATCGACAAAGACCGGGAATCTGTATGTTTTGGCAGTATTCGCTGGCACGGTGCCTATGTCGAGTGTACTTGCAAGCATGCCGCGGGTTGTAACAAGGCCGAGCGTGGTATCTTGCATTGATCCTATATCACCGGTCCCATGGTTGGTTATTGTGATTGGTATGTAATTCGTCTCGCCGCGGCAGAGTGTTGTTGCGTTTGTAGTGAGATTGTACCCAGGTGGTGCTGGCACTGGTGACGGCCCCCCAGTACCGGCATACACAAGGGACATTAGCGCAGCAGTAATCACCAGCATTGGCAATATGTTTTTCATTTCACAACCTCTTGTTTCTCCAATTTCCCGTCACGTATGTGTATTATGCTATCGCAATTCTTTGCGATATCTAGATTATGCGTGACTATTATTATAGTAACCTTCCTTTCCTTGCTCACTTTCTTGAGAAGCTTGATAACCTCGTCGCCTGATTTACTATCGAGATTTCCAGTGGGTTCGTCTGCCAGTATAAGCGTTGGATTGCTGACTAGAGCCCTGGCAATGGCTACTCTCTGTTGCTGCCCTCCGCTTAGTTGTGGTGGCCTCAGCCTCTTCCTATCAGCAAGGCCAAGGCTGGAGAGAAGGTTGCCTGCACGCTCTGCCCTCTCTTCGTTGGATAGCTGGGTTGCCATCAAAGGCAGCTCCACGTTCTTCTCAGCAGTAAGCCCCACTATAAGGTTGTATGCTTGAAATATGAAGCCGAGCTTTTTGTTTCTGAATTCAGCAAGCTCATTCCCAGTCATCTTGGATGTTGGCACGCCGTCTATGTAGACCTCTCCTTTAGTCGGCTTGTCTATTGTGCCGAGTATGTTCATAAGTGTTGACTTGCCACTGCCTGATGGGCCAACTATAGCCACAAACTCACCTTCGGTAAGAGAAAATGACACGCCCTCCAGTGCCTTAACTATTATATCACCAGACCGGTATACCTTCTCAAGATTCTTAACTTGGACCGAATAATGAGGCATAACAGTATTTGGCAGGACCTTGTTAAATAACTATCTGTATCTAACGCTTTTAGTAACTTTCAGATTTGTGATATCTTACCACCACTAGGTAATATGAACTTCATGACTAAGATTGTTTGTTTGATATAATGTACATATTATCGCATACATGTGGAGACGCTGCGCCAATTAAAAGCGAAAGAAAAACGAAATATAGGGAATGTATAATAACCCTTTCCGGAGTAACATATTTGGTAGCATGAGCAAGCATGGGAGCACTAAGGAGAAGATCCTTAAGCTGATACCAGAAGGAAAGACTAACCTTAGCGGGATCAGCGAGGCGCTCGGCCTTGCGCCTTCCACAGTCAGCAAGCATTTGCATGACTTAGAGAATGCAGGTATCATAGAAGCACGGGATAGGACATTTGCGCCGAAATGGAAGCACTACCGTGTGGTTACCGCTAATGCCGAGGGCAGACAGGTGAGTCGGCCCATTATGAACAGGAGTACCGCTTGGAAATCCGGCATAATAATGATTGCAATAATCATTACTGCGATAGGGTATCTTTATCTGATCGGCAATTCGATATACGTGCCTATAAGCATAACGGACCCTCCACAGGTACCATACGGAACGCAGGCACTCTATATAAATTACACATCTCTCAGTGTGCATGTAGTAGGCAAGGCAGGGGCATATTGGATGCCTGTAAACGCGAATGGAACCCTTGATCTTATGGGATTGATCAATGAAAGTGAGGTTATTGGGTCAGCAAGAATACCTTCAGGCGCGTCAATAGACACGATAAGGTTCAACATAAGCTCTGCGAGCATAATGATAAACAATTCGACTTACCCAGTGAGCCTTGCAGAAGACAACATATACGCAATTGTACAGGCAAACAGATCGTTCAATTCTACTACGGGGGTGCTGCTTGAACTCTCTCCGGTAGTCATAGAACAGAACATGATGAATTCTACTTCGTTCCTACTGCTACCATCAGCCAGGGCTGCATTGATGCCCTCTCCGGCAGGGATGCGCGGATCTGGGATAAACAATCTGGTGTATATGCACGCAAGGTACCCACTTAGGAGCGAGTATGCAGATGCATTCTTTGGCAGGGAGGCGAATATAACAGTAAAAAGCGCGAGACTCCAACAACATGGCAATTCGACAATGTTGGATGTTTCCTTATATAATAGCGGACCTGGCAATGTAATTGTTTATGGTGTTGTGCTTGGGGAGAACGGAGATGCATTTACGAACAGCATATCAGGAAACAACGGTCCTCTGCGGGGATACTTTGTGGGCGCATCCATTTATGGAGGAGGGGACTGGGTGATAAAGCAGGTTAATGGTAGCGTGGTCATAAACAGCACCAACTTGGAGAGGGATATGCCATACTTCAGGAATGGCAGCGTGCTGGTAAGCCTGAAGACACCGGTAAACAACATTGTTATAATAAGGTCAGGTGGCGGAATGCCGCTTCAGCAATGGGCTTTGGGCCCCGTCCAGGAGCTGAACCACACAATGTTTGTTGTATATGGCAACGGAACTATGATCCAAATGAACAGGGACTACAATAGGCGTCTGTTATCTGCCCGTCCTGGCTACATGCTTGCCAGCATGGGCAGCATTACGCTATCGTACAATGGCACGCAGTTGGTTGATGGCGAGGCGATTACTAACCAGAACCAGTATAGCATAGCAGTCATAACAGACCAAGGGCTCGTTGTGGCGAATGTGACCCAGGTCACTTAACTACAGCATTTCCAGATTCGGCTTCCTTGAGCTCCCTGTATTTCTTTCCATAAACCCTTTCGTCCCTTCTCCTGAGCAGGAACTGGACCGTCAGGCTTATCACCAGGGTGAATACGATAAAGTAGATGCTGTCCTGGAATGTGCCATATGTTATGGTAGTCACAAATAGGTTCAGGGTCCCATGGCCTGCAGGGAATATGGAGGGGAGAATGAAGAAATAGAATGCTATAGACACTACAAGCAGCACCGGCATGGACCTCATCTGGTGCTTTGTGTTCTCCATAGACACTTTCATCATCTCGCTCTGCTTCGCAGCCAGTTCCTGCTGGCTCGCGTTTCTTTTCGACATCTCCTTGAGGTCGCTCATGTGCTCGTTAAGCTTCTTCTGCAGGTGGTACGTCTTCTCTGCGTTGGACACCGTGCGCTGTATTGATATTGAGATGGCAACGTCAAGCACAGCTATGCCAGCGAGTGCAAGTAGTATAAATGCCTGATCCATGTTAACCATTGTGTTAAACGTTGAAGTGCTCCTTGACTATCTTGTCAAGCTCTGTCATAGCATCTGCCTGTTTGCCGTCCCTGTTGTAGATTATGTAAATCGGTATGCTTAGATATATTGCGCATGAGGATAATATGGCGAGGTTGATGTTCCTCTGCTCCTCTATCTCGGCTTCTGTATCGTCAATATTCCTTCTGTTGGCCTTTGAGGCATCATTATGCCTTCGTTTCCATATCTCCTTTGCGGTTGCATCGACATAGATTATGGCTTTTATGCGTATATTCGCAAGCTCTGCAATGGTTACTCCAGGTATATACCTTCTCCCGAACTTAATGGTGAGGTGCGTGTCTATTATGGTGTCCTTTTTCCTATTTATAATATTAGCGAATGCCTCCTCGCGGTCGCGTTTTATCTCTTCTTCGCTCCGCATGCCCAGCTTCTCCCTGTCATCAAGGCCTGTGTTCCTTTTGGCAATTCGCAGCAATTCGTCGCCAAGGTTCACAACCTCAAGGTCCTTCTTCTGCGCCTTGAGCCCTTCAAGGATGGTAGACTTGCCTGCACCAGGGGTGCCTACGAATAGTATAAGCTTTGTCATTCGAACACAGTCCTAATTTGCAGACTTACCTTTTAAAAGGCTAGTCTTCCATGCCGCCACCTGGAGGCATGCCTCCTGGTGGACCGCCGGCGCCGCCCTTGCCCTTAGAACTTATCATGTCGTCTATTCTAAGGATTGATGCTGCGGCCTCTGTTGCGCTGGATATTGCCTGGGATTTGACCTTAAGCGGTTCTATTATGCCAAGCCTGTCCATGTCCCCTATTACATTCTTGAATACGTCCACTCCGTAGGCCTTTCCGTCCTTGGTCTTGTGCTTGCTCCTAAGCTGCACAAGCGTGTCTATGGGGTCCATACCTGCGCTCTCAGCTAGAGTCTTTGGTATAACCTCAAGAGCATCTGCGAATGCGCTTATGGCAAGCTGTTCCCTGCCGCCAACGTCAGTCGCATAGTCCCTGAGCTTCATTGCCATCTCGACTTCTGTGCTTCCTCCTCCGGTAACATACTTGCCATCCTCAACCGTGCTTGAGAGCGAGCCTATTACGTCGGTAAGGGCCCTTTCGACCTCGTCTGCGGCCTGCTTTGTACCGGCCCTGACGAATATCGTCACGCTCTTTGGATCCTTGCACTTCTCTACGAAAACCATCTGCTCTCCGCCCACCTTGCGTTCTTCGACCTGACCGGCAAAGCCGAGGTCCTTCTGGGAGAGGTCATCCAGGCTGGTTACAAGCCTTGCAGATGTAGCCTTTGCAAGCTTCTCGATATCGCTCTTCTTGACCCTGCGCACGGCCATGATGCCTGCCTTGGCAAGGTAATGCTGCGCTACGTCGTCTATTCCCTTCTGTATGAATACGACATTTGCCTTGCTGGCAACTATCTTCTGTACCATGTCCTTGAGCATCTTCTCCTCCTGGTTGAGGAAAGCCTGCATCTGGTCCGGAGACGTTATCTCTATCTTTGCATCTACTTCGGTTTTCTCTATCTCAAGTGCCACGTCTAGAAGCGCTATCTGCGCGTTCTTGACCTGCTTTGGCATTCCAGGATGGGTTATCTCCTTGTCTATGAGTACCCCGTTTATGAATTCGGTGTTCTCTACTGCTCCACCCTCCTTCTTCTCAAGCTTTATGAAGTCCTTGTCTATCACAACCTTTCCATTAACGTTCTCCGCAACCTGTTGTATTGCCTTTAGAGCCAGTGTGGTGAGGTATTTCTTGGTCTGATCGCTTCCGACATTCTTGGATCCGATAGACACGGATGCTATCTCAAGCAGCTTCTTCTCGTCGTCGATGGAGATGCCGTTTGCAGCTTCCTTCAGGAAGGACTTCGACTTCTCCTGCGCCATCTCATATCCCTTTATTATTGCTGCTGGAGGAACTCCCTGGTCAAGCAGCTGGCCTGCGTTCCTGAGCAGGTCTCCGGCCATTATGACTGCAGAGGTGGTTCCGTCCCCTACTTCCTTGTCCTGCGTCTTTGCCACGTCAACAAGTATTTTTGCGATTGGATGCTCTACGTTCATTTCCTCGAGGATAGTTGCTCCGTCGTTGGTTATGACGAGGTCGCCAAGCTCGCTTACAAGCATCTTGTCCATTCCTTTTGGGCCAAGAGTTGTCCTTACAATGCTAGCTACGGCGTAGCCAACTGCGATATTAGTTCTCTGTGCTTCCTTTCCTATAAGCCTTGATGCGCCTTCTGGCAGTATCATATACTGCTGTCCTAGTTGATTTTCAGCCATGTTTTCACCTTACTCTTTTTTAGTAGAAGATCGGTCATAAATGCGTGATTCATGACTACAAGATTCATTAGTAATTGGTAGGGAAAAGTATTTAAGGATTTCCGATGCTTTCGTCGTTATACGTCACTTTGGCCGTGTCTATAGGCCTGAGGCCTGGATAAATAGCGAGCCTATCGCTGTTTAAGCGGAACGTGCTGTCTCTCAGGCTTCCTGTTGCAAGCCCTAAGCTGTACAGCCTTGAGGACTTGCCAAGTACATCGCTTATCTTGAGCTTGTGCCTGGCCATGTATGGAAAGCCGCCCATTTCTAAGACAAGGCCGTAGAGATCAGTGCCTTTCGAACCTGCCGCGGTGGCTCTGTGGAGCGACTTGAGTATGTGTATATCTATATAGTCAAGAGTGTTTCCCGGCAACCGTGAACTTGAGTCGCGCGCGGTATTATTGAAAAGATTTGCGAGGGGCTTGTGCCTGGTTCTCCATGCCACCATTATATCGTATGGTTGTGCGCACGTTAGCTTAAAAACATTGGCTTGCGCACCGGTACTGTTTTAATACCACGATCTCAAACAGTTATGTTTGCATGAGCAAGACAGTTCTGGCATTCGGCTCTTTCGACATAGTGCACCCCGGCCATCTCAGCTATCTTGAGAAGGCGAGGAAGCTCGGGGACAGGCTCATTGTTATTGTAGCAAGGGATTCTAGCATAAGGATGTTCAAGCATAGGAACCCGGCATTTTCAGAGGGGGATCGGGTCAGGCTCATAGGATCGCTGAAGCCTGTTGACCTTGCTGTGCTGGGCAATAGGGTGAAGGGGAAGGAAGGCATATACAAGATACTGAAGCGGTTCAGGCCGGGAGTGATAGCCCTAGGTTACGACCAGCGCGTGGACGAGAAGGAGCTGAAGGCGCGGCTTGCCGAGTACGGGATAAAATCGCGCATAGTAAGGATTGGGATGAGGAAAAGCGAGGCTAGGTACAAGAGCTCAAAGCTTTCCAGATTTCTTTGAGCGCGAAGTTCTCCTTGAATATATGTAGTATAGAGCAAGCGCTATGACTACAACAGCTGCGGCGGCATACCAAACACTTGATGGAACTGCGGATGAACTGGCCCTTGTGTTGCCGGATCCGACGGTAGAAACTGCAGTTATGGTAGTGCTGCTTACATTTATGCCTGTGGCATTCTGCGACACTGAGCTTGCGGTTGAGGTAGGCTGCACCTGGCCAAAGGAAATGTCCATGTAATAGGTAGCATTGGTATACGAAGTGCCGTTGTAGCCGCCAGTACAGTAGAGACGCTGGCTTGATGCGGTGCATCCCGCCCCTCCTATTGGAGTTGGATAGTTGAGCAGCCGCTCCCATGCGCCAAGTCCTGACACATATATTGGAGCTGCATATACCCTGTCAGAGTACCCGGTCTTGTTGTATCCGCCGACACAGATAAGGTACCCGGATGATATCGAGCATGATATATAGGAAGCGCTTATTGGATATGCGCTTGCATCCCTCCATGCACCCAGGCCTGTTGAGTTTAACGTGGTAAAGAAGGTCGAGTTGGTGTAGCCCTGCTTGGAATATCCGCCAACGCAGTAGACATAGCCGTTGGCAGACTGGCATGATGCCGTGTTTATTCCGATAGGGTATGGGGATGTTGATGCCCACGGAGTCAACGCACTTGAATTCTTCGGGTTCACCATGACATTCCCTGATATGCGGGTGTAATAGGCTGCAGCGGTATTATTGCCTGAAGGGTTTGCCCCACCGATGCATGCGATCTCCGCTCCAGAGGAGATGCAAGATATTCCAGATACAAGGACTGGATACGGGGCTAGGCCTCTCCAGTAGGAGAATGCCCCATCAGATAATGCGGATGTATATGTAAGATTTGTATATGACGAGGAATTGTATCCGCCAATACAGTATGCGCTGCCAGAAATCTGAAGGCAGCTCTGCCCGAATGTGTCCATTGGGTATGGCTGCTGGGGGGACCAGGCGCCAAGGCCTTGGCTGGTTACTGCAGATGAATACGTGCTATTCAGGAAATACGTTGAAGAACCAGCTATGCAGTACACATATCCGGAATAGAAGATGCACTGCTGTCCGCTCACATTCAATGGATACTGGGATGTCGCAGTCCAGTTCACATTAGCAGCGCCTGTAGCCTGCACAAGGCACAGGAACGGCAATACGAAGACCAATAGGAATGCATTGCGTGTCATGCGCTCATTCTGGTATCCCATTCTGCATTTTTATTCCTGACTGCCGGACTTGCTTACCTTCCTTGCAAGCGGGTCAAACTTATTGAAGAATGCGTGCCATGAGTAATACTCTTCGACCCTGCGCCTTCCGAGCTTTCCCATGCTTTCTGCCACAGACTGATGCTCCGCTATGAATTCCATGCGCTGGGCCATTTCCTGTGGGGAGTTTACCAGGAAACCGGTTTTTCCGTCGAGGATGGTTTCTGTAGGGCCACCCTCGTTAACCGATATCACTGGTTTGTAGCTTGCCATTGCCTCGAGTGGTATGAACCCGTAGTCCTCGTTTATTGCGGCGAAGAGCACTCCGCTGCATCTGGAATAGAGGTTCCGCATGGAGCTTTCTGTGATGTTCTCGCGTATCTCTATATTGTAGCCGGACGAGGATGCCTTTATCTTCTTGAGATAAGCCATATGCTCCGGGTCTTTTGATACCGCACCTGCGATGACTAGCCTGTGCTTCTTGCCGGATCTTTTCGCAAACTGCTTGAATGCATCTATGACATAATCCTGCCTCTTGTTGGCCACTATCCTTGAGGGATAGAAGAAGAACTTGTCGTCTCCGTTGTTGGAATATTCCTTTGCGTTTATTCCGGGGTTTATTACATTAGCCTTTACTCCGAAGTACTTCTTTATGCGCGAATTGGTCACGGCGCTGTTTGTTGCTATGGCCTCTATCTTCCTGACTACCCTGCCTGCTATGAACTTGTAGGTCTTCACCATTGCAGCGTAGAGTAGCTTGTCCCTTGTAGACCTGCCTTGCATCCTAACCGAATAGAGGTCGTAGACCTCGCGCGGAGGAGTATGGCAGTACCAGAGCACCCTGCTGTTCCTCTGCCGTATCCATTCGCTTGGGGAGATGTGGGGATTCAGCACGTCGTAATCTTCCCCTATCTTCATCCTGTAGAAGCTGTATCCGTACCTGAGCCCCTGCGAGGCCCTGTATGGAAGCATCGATATCGATGCCTTAGGTTTAAGCACCTCAACATCCAGATCGGAGAACTCGGGGAAGGATAATTTCCTGTCGTATTCCAGGGTCAATATCTTCGCGTCGTAATGTTTTGCTATCTCGAGTATTACCCTGTCTACGCCGCCCATCAGGTTTAGATATGGCTGGATTACAAGCAGTTTCATGAGATTACACCCTTGCCTGCCGTATTTACCTAATTATCCGGGCATTACATAGCTGTTGTTCACGTAGCTTGGCTTTGGAAGGACTTTCGGGAGCGTGCCCGTGAAGTTGTCAAGCGAATATATCATTATATTGCTTGTGGAGTTCACGTAGTTTATACCGGTGAAGTTGCTCGGGTATGCAAGCGTGAACCCAGGAAGCTTGCCGAGGAAGAACCCCCTGTAATAGTTGGAGTTGTAGAACTGTGATGGCGCGTTGGTTATTGTATCGTTAGGGCCATTTGGCAGGTATATGAGTATGAAGGTGTAGAAGGGAGTGCCTCCGCTATTGAACTCTCCCTGGAAGAGCTGTGTTGTCACCACCGCATTGGACTTTGTCCCGTTGGAGTAGACGAGCCTTGTTGGAGCGCCAGACTGAAGGAAGGATGTTGGCAGGCAGTAGCTCTCGTTCGTGGCAGATTGGCCGATTATGGTTATTGTCCTGAGCAACGACTCGTTTGCGCTGGAATTGGATATGGAGCAGAAATCACTCACACTGCTTACGTTTGCAGGCACAAGCAGCTCTGCAGGGTCGTGCGCGACCTCGCAAGGCGAGGTGCCGAGTATGAAGCTCTGGTTGTAGAGCTTGCCCTGCTTCTCTGCATATGCCTGCGATGTCTGGTTCGTATCTATGCATGCAAGGAAGTCAAGCGCGCCCCACTTGGGCACCAGCTGGTTGTCAAAGACCACATACTTAGACTGCATTGTGTTCATGAATGTGGCAAGGTTTGCAGGACCGAAGCCGCTCGCGTTGCCCAGGACGTATCTTGCCGCTACTGCATAATCGAGCGTTGGAACTGCGTTATCTCCCCTTATGACAGCGTTCGTATTGCCGAACCAGTTGATCCAGTCGCCGTAGTCCCACCATGACAAGACCCTGGGGCCGTATGGACCTATGTTCTCCCGCATCCATGCAAGGGCGTTGAGCCAGTAGACAGGCACTGTATTGCAGAACAGATCCGCACCTACCTGATTACCGGTGTTATTTATTGTTGTGCAGTTCTGGTTGAGAGCAGCTGGAATAACACCGAGGCCTATTGAACCGACGAATTCAGCGATTATTATAATTGCGCCTACTGCGTACACTGCCCACGTATGCCATTCCGGGCCATTCTTGCTGCGCAGGTATATCATTAGCTCTCCGAAAATGACACATATGGCGATGATGTATGCGACACCGAAGTGGGGCAGGTACTTGACTTCTGACAACCCCGCGAATGCCAACGGCAGAGTGAAGGCAAGCACCATTATTCCAGACTGGGAGTTCTTGAAGAAAATGGCATATAGCTCTATAGCCACAAATGCTATCATAACAATCCAGAGTATGATCTGCAACCCGCCTATGCTTGCCGCGATGATGCCGAATCCGTTGATCCCGAAATCAAAGTTAAGCCCCGTGGGAGCATATTCCTGCACTGTCATGAACAGTGGCGTAGAGGGTGTTGTAAAATGACTGCTCAGGCTGAGATACGCTTTGACGGGCTTGCCGAGCGGAGTTGCCAGCACAAGTAAGATTATAACTATGGCAAGCAGGACCAGCCATAGCAGGTATAGCCTGGCGTTCAGCTTAAGCGATGCGACTTTGAACTTGTTGAGCAATACAGGCAGGTATTGGAATAAGGCCACGATGAGCAGCGCAGCTACAGGGAAGCTAATTATAGTCGGCACGCCGAAATAGCTTGGTATCCTGTTCTGCAGGGTTGCGGCATAGGGTATGTAGAGTATGAAGAGTATCGTGAATGCTGCGATGACTATTATATTCATCTTGTAGAAATCGCGCATATCTTTGTTCTTGATCACATTGAAGAGGCCTTGTGCAAGTATGTAAACTGCAAGGACTGCTGCGGGCACGGTATAGTATTGCGCGCCAAGGAAGTTTGCTGCGAATGCAAGGCCTGCAAGGATCGCGTACCTTGGCTCCTTTGGGTTCTCAACCGCAAGAAGGTAAGTGCCAAGGAAGAAGAATAGCAGCAATATGCCGAAAGGCTCGAGGAGCTGCTCTCCGGCTATGAATGTACTTATCAGCGTAGGCATTGCTGTAGCAAGAACCGCGCCGACTATGGCAGGGAAGTCGCCGTACAGGTGATAAAGCAGCATGAATACAACGAAGACCAGGAGTGCTGCTGCAATAGGGGGATAGTAGCTGCTGACCAGGCTGATCAGGTTGGTGTTTGGCGGCGTCTCTGAAGATGCATGACCTGATGCCAGTGGCACTGCAGGGCCAAGCGATGAAGGAACTGGGCCTGCAATGGTATTCTGTGCCTGAGGCCCTGCGACATCATACCAATAAGCCTCGATGTATGGTATGAGAGGCTCGGCCCTGTGATTTGTCCCATTAACTGCTGTTGGCCATGCAGATGTATCCAGATACAATTGGTATCCGTACGTGAGTATGTACTGGGTACTTACCATGTCGAAATATGGGTCGAACTCGAAGTATCTTGGGGCAACATCAATGTTGGAGAATCGTGTTACGAAAGTTACGGCCATCAGGCCTATTATGAAAAGGTATAGCAGCCATCTCTTATTGACTTGTGTCTTCACTGCGTCGCCTGAGGAGCTTGCAGTAGCAGCCTGCAGGAGCATGCTTTCCTCATGTTCATGCTGCTCGTAAAGCTTCCTCTCCTGGCTCCTGTGTGAGGCCATTACTACATTCCTTTCTTCGGGTCCGGCATCCTTCAAGGCTTCCATCTCTTCTTCGTGGCGCCTTGCGAGGTCGCGCTCCTCATCCTCATGCTGCTTCATGACTTTGAGGTCCACGCGCAGTTTCTGCATTGTGGATCTGATTTCCGAGAGCCTTTTCTTGTAATCTGATTCCATTGCCCTGAGATTTGATGATGCAGGCACCTTTGCCGGGTTGAGAAGCCCGTTCAGAGTGATGTCCTTGAAGGCTCCCTGCTGTATCGAGAATATTATGCCGACTATGGTTAGTATGATCACATTTGCATTGTACAGCCCAGAGGAGAACGAAAAGACTGAAGCTACAGGTATCAGATATGACTCAAGCCAGACGAACATTGGCGGGATTATCATGCCCAGTATGAATCCTATTATTGCTATCTCGAATAGCGTGAATTTTGTTTTCTTAAGCAGTGCCAAGGCTATGAAGAATCCCGGAGCCATTATGGATAAAAATCCTACCAATATTGCTACGAACAACGACATGAAATGCCCACGCAGTAACTGATAAATAAGTTTGCCAGTATTAAAACTGTAATGGCATACTATAATTTGCTAAACTATATAAAGGGAACTATATTATGCGTGTTTTGAAGGAGCATGTGGCAATTGTGGGCGGCGGAACTGCGGGAATGATAGCGGCAAGGGAGCTCTCGCGCAGAGGCATAAAAACTGCAGTATACGAACAGAAGGCAGTGGTAGGTCATCCTATACACGCATCAGGAATACTCTCCCTGAACGGCCTTTCAGGGCTCGGGATAGATTACAGGGGTGCGATGACAAACGAGCTCAGAGGGGCAAATCTGCATGCGGCAGGCAGCACTCTTAGAGTAATGACAAGGGAGCCGATTGCCGCGGTTCTGGACAGGAAGCGCTTGAACGAGATATGCAGAGATGAGGCAGAGAATGCAGGAGCAAAAGTGACTGTGAGGAGAAGGATAACGCCATCTGACTTAAACAGCATGGGCAACGATAGCATAATAGTTGGTGCCGATGGAGCTGTATCGGCAGTGGCCAGGCACTTCTCCATGGGTAGGATTTCCAGGCATGTACTTACTTTCAAGGCAGAGTACAACGTATCGGCACAGGACCCTGGGGTGGTCGACCTGTTCTTTGACAAAAGGATCTACAGGGGTCTGTTCGCCTGGATATGCCCAAATGCAAAGGACATAGTAGAAATAGGCATAGGCGTGGATTCAGGTTTCATGAACAGCAAACTTGCCTTCGAGAGATTCCTGCAGACCAAGGAAGTTGCAGAACTAATTGGCAGCAGCAGGCCACTGGCGGAAGGTGCTAGCATGATACCTATGGCAAGGAGGGAGAGGATAGTAGACGAGGAGAGGGAAGTCCTGCTGGTAGGAGATGCGGCTGGACAGGTCAAGGCAACTACTGGCGGGGGCATAATATTTGGCGGAAACGCGGCACTGATGGCTGCCAAGGCGATAGACGCGGGAATAAATGAGGGCACGCCTCTCTCCGATTATGAAAGGATGTATATGAATAAGTATGGGATGGAGATGCGGCTGCACTCCTTTGTGAATAGATTCTATTCCTCCATGAGCCCCGGCGGATTGGCAAACATGATAAACTTGGCTAAATCGGTAGGCATGGAGGGTTTCCTGAGTAAGTATGGAGATATGGACCTGCCAAGCTTGATGATAAAGAGATTTTTCCTGAGAAGCTTGGCCGACTAAACAGTTGCCTTGCAAAAAATGCTTGACCAAGCGGCGCAGGGAACCAGGAATATGCTTGACTGTGCAACTCATTTCTGCTCTTCGTTCTTTCCCATTATCCTCTTCCCCAGCTCCTCCCTGGCCTTGATGTCCCCCTTGATCTTCTCGTAGTCACTCTGGCTCATTATCCTCTTGAGTATGTACTCGGAGTAGTTCATGGATATGCTGGAAAGGGATACAAGTGTATTCTGCAGCTCAGACTGCTTCAGCCTGTACTCGCCTTCGGGCTTGATCACTTCGATGGCGGCGGGGGCGAAGGTGAATACAATGTTCATGGCGTCCTCAAGGCTGTCTATCAGGGCAGTCACTATTGCACTGGTTGTGAACATGTCCTTGTCCTTTATGGGCTCGTCTATGCTGCCGAAGCAGTATAGGACACCCTTGGCCTTTAGCAGCTTGTTGTTTATCAGGTCTGCCATAACGGCCTGCAGGTCCGTCTGTGCGTCAGTATGCATGTCGAAATAGAGCTTGACCAGAAGGCCGCCCTTCTCTATTGTTCTTTGCGTTATATCGTCAACTTCATTCTTTGCCATTGGCTCATCCCTGAATTTTACTTATTACTTCTTCAATATCCAATAATTCTTCGCTGCCGGTAGACATGTCCCTGAGCTTAACCTTGTTTGCCTGTCGCTCCTGGTCCCCCACAATTGCAGCGTACTTTATGTGCATCGAGTTCGCATATTCAAGCTGCTTGGAGATGCCCCTCGAGGTGAGGTTCAGGTCTGTACGCACTCCGCGGGACCTGAGGAAATTTGCTATGGTTACCGCATAATCGAAGTTGAGCTGGCCTATGTTGGCCACATATACCTGAGCATATGTCTGCTTGGGGTCTGGAGACTTTACCAGGTCGAATATCCTGCTTATCCCTATCGACGATCCCACAGCAGGCTGCATTGTCTTGGAGTATATGCCTATCAGCGAGTCGTATCTCCCTCCTCCCGCTATTGTTGGGAGGCGTTGCTGGCCATCCATTGCGACAAATTCCCAGACGGTTCCGGTGTAGTAGTCGAGCCCGCGCGCAAGTGAGAAGTCTACTCTGACCCTGCCGCTGATGTGGTAATTGGAAAGCATCCCGAGTATTATGCCTAGCCTTTCCGACTCGGTCTTGGCGTCGGGGGCGTTTATAGCCAGCTTCTTAAGCTTTTCCTCGTTGGGCAGTTCCTCGGATATGAAGCTGAGCACGCCATCTGCAATTTTGGCCTCTATGCCGTATCCGGCAATCTGCTGCATTGCCTCGTCCCTGCTTATCTTGCCAAGCTTGTCTATCGTTATTATTACCTTCGTATGTTTTTCCAGAGGTATGCCGAACATATTGAGTATTGAATTTAGTATGACCCTGCTGCTTATCAATAGGTCATAGTTCATTACCCCAAGTGACTCGATTGCAAGCGCGGTGGCTCCTATCACCTCTGCCTCGCTAGACGGCTCGGCGCTCCCTACCACGTCAATATCGGCTTGCGTGAACTCCCTCGACCTCATCTTCTGCGGCTCATCCCTCCTCCACGTCCTTGCTATCTGGTATCTCTTAAAAGGCATGGTTAGGTTCCTGTTCATTGCAACATACCTTGCGAGCGGCACTGTAAGGTCGTAGATCATGCCTGCCTCGCCGCCATCGAGCATATACATTTCCTTGTTAGCCTCCTGGCCATATGCCTTTGCATTAAGCACCTGACCACTCTCCATGCTGGGGGTCTCAATGGGATAAAAGCCGAACCTTTTGAAGATGTCCTCGATCTTGGAGACCATCTCACGGAACTTGATTGCCTCTTCGGGGTTGAAATCCCTCATTCCTCTAAGCAATTCTACAGACATATGCACCAGCGATGCTTAAGTATGGAAGACGAAGGTTAAAGATTCTTATTGGAAGTAGTAGATATACGTTTTGTTTCCAGCCGTGCTTTCACGCATTGCAGCAGTGCGCAATCCAAGCACTACTGCGTATTAAGGAGAAGTCATACAGGAGCGGACAGCACTCACTGTAACGGCTCTATCAGAGGCTTTTCTCAAGCCACTTTCTGAAGTCTTCTTTCGGCAATGCCCCGACAGACATGGCCTTTACGCTGCCCTTCTCGAAAAGGAGCGCGGTAGGTATGCTCATTATGTTGTATTCGCCCGATATCTCGGGATTGTCGTCAACGTTCATCTTGGCAAACTTTACCTTCTTTGCAAAGTCCTTCTCCAGGCCCTCAAAGACCGGGGAGAAAACGCGGCAGGGTCCGCACCATGCTGCCCATGCGTCTATCACTACAGGCACATTGGACTTCTTCACTTCTGACTCGAAATTATCTTTTGTTATCTCTATCATAGGAACCAACATATGTATTTTGCCTCGCATCATATTTAAAATGTTAGGTTGGCAAAGCGCACGCTGGATTAACCTTCATGGTGCGATGTATACATTAGTCCATTGGTTAGTATAGGTAACTCCGTTTGCTGCGCCGTTATTGTTGTTGCCACTATAGTCGTCCGTATTGCCGTTTAGAGGCCACCAGCCGAGAAGGTTCTGCAGCTTTATCGGCACGCCGCCTATGCCCTCGAGATAGAGTGCCCGTATATCGTTTGCGGAAAGCGAGGCGTTGTAGACCTGGACATTTGATATCATTATTCCATCCGGGGGGTTACCTGCATAATGTAGGTTTGGGCCTGGAGATCCGATATAGTTCTGGTTTGCGGTCAGGTAGTATGATACTGTTGCAGAATTTCCGCTGCCAGGCTGCAAGTCCGTATATCCTTCTGCTGCTGCACCATTATATAGGACTGCCGCGTAAAAGACCCAGTCTCCGGTTGGAGATAAGGAGCTGGAACCATAAGCATAATAATTACTATATATTGGTGTATCAAACCGTGTGCCGAATTGTAATGGTGGACCTGGTACCATCAAGTCTTCAAAACCATAGCCAGCTGCGTTATGGAATCCTATAAAATCATAATAATTAGGCGATATTCCTGAAGGGAAATAAACCCATGCGGTTATCGTAACAGAGCCGATTGTAATTGGCATCTGCGGTAACTGAACCCTTCCACCGTTAAACTCTGCCACATATTCTGGCATCTCGCCGTTGCAGGTTCCCGATAACCCTACGCCATAAGAGCTTCCAGGGCCATCGGGCCTGAAAACCTGGCATGACCCCGGCTGCGCACGTGGCGCAAAGTTTCCCGAATTAAATATCCCAAGGTAATAGAGCACTCCGAGGACTATCGCAATTACGAGTATAGCCCAGCCATATGTCATCAGGTATTCCATTGCTGATTGGGTCTTCATGCCAGCCAACGCGAAATAATGTGGTTTCATTCCGAGCATTAATAGTAGTTGCTGCACAAAAAAAGCATAAATAGCCGATAGTTGCCTTGCGATGTGGTTGTTGGTAAGGCTGGGTGTTTTCGCCGTTTTTATGGAATTCCAGGTTCCTGCGCCAGCCTTATATCCTTTTTTGTAGCATAGATTAGCGTGATGAGCTCATACTTCTGATTAGTGATGAAGATCTTGAGTGCTGATTTGATGGCAAAGATACCAAGAACCGCAATAAAACAGCTTGTCAAGAGCTACTTCAATGCGAGCATAACTGAGGGAGGCGCAGATGCCATGGCTAAGATGCTGGAGCAGGAAGCGAAACGCATATCCAGCTTTGCGGTTGACAATGCGAAGAAGGAGAACCGGTCCAAGGTCACTAGGAAGGACATCTCCAAATATGTCATAGGCAAGGATTGAGATGGAGGAGCTTGTTGTCTTTAGAAGCCCGGACAGAAGACACAAGGCGTCGTTCCTTATAAACGGCAGGAAGATCACGTGTCTTGCCGAGCCGATCCAGAAAGGCGTGCTTGTGACTCAGTTCGGAGATAGGGGGGAAGTACTGGACCAAGCCTACTTTGACGGTGGAAAGATAGACTCGGCGCTCTCTGCTTATCTGGGTACTTCGATAAAGTATATTATGGTAGATGTGGACACGTATGAGAGCGTAGCTATTAAGGCAAGCTGCACAAGCTGCAATGGAGGCGTAGTGAGGGAACTGGATTCTAAAAAGCCGGAAGAGATACTGGAGGTGCCTGTCATCCCGTTGTTTGCGTGCTCATCATGCGGCAAGAGATTTTACAACATGAGCGATAGCTATCTCAGGAAACTCGTGGAACAGAACAGCGACATGTTTGAGAAGGAGGATATAAAGGAGAAGGAGAAAGACGGCGACGCGTTTATAAATACTCTTAATGAGAATATAATCAGGGTCTTTGCTTCAAAGAAGATAAGCAGGCTTGTCATCGAGAAGTGATAGAATGGTAAGGGTCTCTGAACTTTATGGAAAACGGGTAATATCATCTTCGGGCGGGCTGCTTGGAGAAGTGAAGGGAGTCATAATTGACATTTCAACAGCTTCGGTATCGCATATACTTCTTCACAGGATTGATGACCTGGTCAGGAGCGGCAACCTACGCAGCGACTTCGTGAAGAACAGCATCTCCTTCGATAGGGTAACGAAGATAGGTGAAGGCATAGTAGTCAAGGCCCCCTCTGCCAAGGCGCCTAAGTAAAGCCTCACTGCATGTGTCAGTCAGTAGAAACAGTCTTTGCCAGGGATGACCGCTTCTTGGCCAAGACCCTGTATCCGCAGTAGGGGCACCTGATAAATTTTTCGAGGCTCTTTACATCTTTTCCGCAATGAAGGCATACGTATGGCATAATATCACATTTCTCGTCAAAATTATTAAACCTGCTTTACTGAGCTCTTGAGCCATCTGGTGAGCTCGTCATGAACTTTGCTCTTGCTCGTGTCTATAATCCGTATGTTAATCGTAGCCTTATACTCCTCCTCGTTTAGCGAAAGGACAGGCTTGTAGTCAGGCATGTTGGCGTACTGTACCTCGAGCCAGTGGAGCTTTCCCCTCATATAGTCCTTGACAACTTCATCGGTCAGGGGCATGGAGGAGAATGTGAACAGGATGCCATTGCACCAGTAGAGGGGCATCGTTCCTGCAGGAGTGACCCTGCCCCGTAGCAGGTCGTCTATGCCCACTGCAATTACATCGTGCACCACTATCTCGTTAGTAGGCTCGTAGGTTATCCTTACCAGATCATCTACCCTCGTTTCTCCTGTTGAGTATCATGCTTACGGTCTCTCCTGCCGCGGTCTTGAGCGAATACGCGCCTCCCGCGAAGGTGGCGTTGCAGTACCTGCAGTGCCAGATTCCAGTGCTGACCCTCTTCACAGCTGTTTTCCCGCACACATCGCATTTGTACCGTGCCTTCTTCTCCTTTGAGACAGCCATGTATCTCTTCCTAAGCCCTACACCGTATCGTATTGTTGAGTTTGACATATTACTCGCCTATGGTTTTCTTGATCTCCTGCCTTAGGTTCTTTGACTTCTCGATAGCAAGGTCTATGAGCTGCTCAACCTCATTTGCCGTGAAGCCTCCTGAAAGGCCCTTCTGCATGGC
Source organism: Microcaldota archaeon (assembly GCA_021804105.1). Taxonomy (GTDB): domain Archaea; phylum Micrarchaeota; class Micrarchaeia; order Micrarchaeales; family CABMGC01; genus JAKAVK01. Next base: position 27,648 of record JAJZKP010000001.1, read on the forward strand.
CCTTACGTTGCTTTCATCGGTTGCTATGGTTATCCTTGCATCCATGAAGAGTTCTTCGTTCCCGCTTGGATCAAGTATTAGCTTATTCGCCATGGTGGCGAAGGTTGATGAAGTGACTATGTTTGCGGTGGGCAACTTGCCTAGATTTCCTTCTCGTATCACTTCCTCGTTCTCGTATCTGGGCATCCTTGCGCTCAGTAGCGCGGTGGTAGCCGCGAGCGTGCTTGCATCGAACAGGTTGCCGTCGTAATTGAGCACGTATATGTCTACGAAAGTGTCCCAGACCTTTTCTTCCTCTATGAACAGCTTCTTCAAGTCTATCACTCCAGCTGCCCGTATTCCCCTGTCCACAACCCTGGCAAGCTCTATCGCTTCGGGACTTGGGGGTCCGATGTCGAATTCTTCAGACGCCAGTGGGAGGAGCTCGGCTCCGGTGATAAGATTTCCCTCGTCAGGCTTGTCAGGCATGGGCGAGCCCACCGAGACCTTGACTCCTGCTATGACTTTAGTGTTGCCGATATTGACCTCTGCAGAACCTTCCGCCTGCGGGAGGTTTCCCTTGGTTATGCTTATCGGCCTGTAGTCAAAGAACTTCCTTCCGTCTTCCCTCAGTCCCTTGCTCAGCATTTCCTTGATGTATTCTCCAGTTATTGTAGTCTTCATGATATCACTTTGGCTGTTGAGGCTGCTGCTCTTGGGGCTGCTGTGGCATTGATGGAGCCCCGTTCTTGTACTTCTCGCTTATCTTCAGGTACGGAGCCTTCAGTGCATCCGTCTGCAGCTTAGTTATTATCTTCCCTGATTCCTTTGCCATTGAGAGGGCCTTGCTGACTTCCTCCTTGGACATGTTGCCATCCATCTGGAGGAGGAGTATTTTGTCCTGCCTCGGGCTTATTGCTATAGGCACATCGGCATCTGAGTAATTATCCTCAATCTTGTTGAGATCTATTACTATGTGCTCGCCTATCTTGCCTATGGAAACAGCATAGGGTATGTCAGTCATTGGTATTCCAGATCCTGCCAGGGCCACTGCCGCAGCGGTTATCCCTGCGGCTCTTGTGCCGCCGTCGGATTGCAGCACTTCAACGAAGATGCTTATCTCGCTGCCGGGGAAGTTCTCCCTTATTATGACGTTCTCGAATACCTCTTTGGTGACCTTTGATATCTCTATTGCGCGCCTGTTTGGTCCGGTCCTGCCGTGCTCCTCAAGCGATGAGAAAGGTGCCATCTGGTACCTGCATTTTATCACGGCTTTCTCAGGGTCCGATGTGTGCTTGGGAAGCGCTTCCCTTGGACCATATACAGCTGCAAGGATCTTGTTGTTGCCCCATTCCACATATGCAGATCCAGCCGCATTCTTGAGCACTCCAGACTCTATCCTCACATGCCTCAAGTCTCCTGACATCCTGCCGTCAAGGCGCTTGCCATTTACCATCAATTCTGGTTTTTCCGATTTTGCCATGCCATCATCACTTTACTTGCCCATTTCGAGTAGGTTCTTGACCCTGTCGGTCAGACCACTCGTATGTGCTTCCTGCTGAATCATAACTATTGCCTCTGTGCATAGGTCTATCTTGCCTCCCTTCATCCAGACAAGGCCGTTCATGCCCACGACCACATAGGTTTGCGTATCTGCACTTAACTGCTTGATCATTGAGTTACCCTTGCCGAGTATCCTCCCCACCTTTGATGGTTTTACGTAGAGAATCTTGCCTCCTGCGAGTTTTCTCGGCCTGCCCAGTATGACCGTCTTTGTCTTGTCTAGCTCCTTGACTGTAGCCTCAATTATGTCTCCAGATACGAGATCTTCATTGGTGTCCTTTGCAAATATCAGGCCGCGATATGGGGAGTCAAGGTCTATTATAAGAACGTTGAACTTGTCCTCCTGCACTACGCCTACGACAGAATCCCCGGACCTTGGATACCATAGCCCCTCCAAGGGTATGAGCACCTTCTTCTCGTCGTCATACATGCTCATTATCGTAGAGTACGTCTTACCGTTGTCTATGAATGCCTCATCTATCCTCAGAGGCTTGTCTTCTAGTTTTTCTCCTGGAACCACTATTCTTTGCATTTTTACACCTTATAGCGCCTTTGTAACGGCGCTCCCTTTCGTGAAGCTGTTCAGCTTCTCGAAGAACTCTACCTTGAGGCCTGCAGGGAACTCAACCATGGCCTTGAGGGAACCATCATTGAGCCACTGTTCGGATTTGACTCCATACTGCTTCAGGAGCCCGTAGCACCTGTTCGCATATTCCACAGGTATTGTCACTTCGATCTTTGCTGTAGCGAACTTTATCGGAAGTATCATGTTTATTTTCTTGAGTATGTCATCGACTTGCTCGTTGGCGTTCTTGAATGGATCCACTGTTATCTTTGCCTCGTGCATCGCGTTATCTATACGCTGCTCCGGGTGCGGTGCGTTAGTCCGTGGGTCTATCGAGTTCCTTGATATTATCTGTATTATTTGTTTCCTCTTTTCTTCTGTCATCTTGGATCTCTGTTCTGTGGTTATTGGGACATTCCCGTGCTTGAGTATAGTGTCCACGACTTTTGCAATGTCCTCTGTGCCGAAGGCCTTTTTTATTTTCTCCTGGGCCTGACGTTTGCCTTTGTTTGCATCTTCGAATATCTCCTCTGCCTGGAGCACAGCAATAGGGTTTGACTTCTTTCCTGTTATGTACTCGTAGGCGCCGTCTGCGTCGACAAATATCTCGAACTTCTCTCCGTTTACGGTGTACTTGGCAATTACTGTCTTTGACATTTCCTCACTGCTGTTAGATATAGCCTCCAAGCTTGTCTGGAGAAAGAAGGACGAAGTCGGATCCCGCCTTGACATAGCCTATGTCCAGATGATCCTGGGTTAGCTTTTCCTCGCTTATCTTCTTAAGTATCTTTATGCTTAGCCCTATCGCATCGTCAACGCTCATGTTCTTTTTGTATTCCTTCTGGAGTATCTCGGTAGCGACCTTCTTGCCCACGCCTATGGCATCTGCCTGGTATCCCAGGAAAGAGGCTCCGGGCTCTATCTCGAAGAGCCTTGGCTCTGAGTCCACTCCTCCAAGGAGCATGGAAACCGCATAAGGCCTCATGCCACCGTAAAGGGTAGGCTGCATCATGTATGATGAGATGCCCTTCGCTAGCGATTCCACGGACTTTATGTCGTCGAATATGAGCCTGTGGTTCTGAGTAGAGTTCCTTGCCATGTCAACTATGTGCAGGCCGTCGGCAACCATCCCGCTGTAGGTTGCGCCTATATGCGCATCTATCCTGAAGACCTTCTGTATTGTTGTTGGCACTGAGAGGGGTTCCACTATGTTCTTGTGTGCTACAAAGACAACTGCCTCGTCAGCTATAAGGCCTATCGACGTTGCCCCTTTCCTCACTGCTTCCTTTGCATACTCGACCTGAAATAACCTGCCGTCAGGGTTGAACATTACTCCCCTATCATACGCTTGTACGTTTGGATACATAACTACACCGTTAGAATATGAATAATCAGGCTTGTGGCCCAATCTTAATTATTCTTCTATTCTACTACACTGTATAATGCTTGCTTTTAGAATATAAAACTTTCGCTATGCTGAGCTAGCGGGCATTGGCATGCTAAAGGGCATGAAGAAGGATACGTGACATAGTATTGTGTTCGGGTTTTACCGTCTGGGCGCAAGGCAGATATATATTCGTATTCCAATATAGTTGAATTATCTATTTTCTATCATTGATGCCTATGGAGGAGCAAAACAAAGAAGCAGCAAATACATCGTCTTTCCACCCTTCCTTCGCACGGGTGCTCAACCAGAAGCAGCAGATTAAGGAGAAGCTCTCTGGAATAAGGCACAAAATAGGCATATACAGCGCAAAGGGAGGCGTAGGGAAGACCACCGTCGCTGTCAACCTCGCATACACGCTCAGGGACTTGGGATTCAAGGTTGGACTGCTCGATGCCGATGTTGATACCCCTAATGTTGCCATGTTCGTGGGCATGAACGGCATACAGGAGGTCGTTTACCCGCTGAGGCCTGTCGAAAGGCACGGGGTAAAGGTTCTCTCCACTGCGATGTTCATAGACGAATCTACAAAACCAATAATATGGAGAGGCCCTATGGTGGCCAAGATGATTACAGAATTCTTCGATAATACCGCTTGGGGAGACCTCGATTACCTGATATTGGACCTTCCTCCTGGAACAAGCGATGCGCCGCTCTCGATAATGCAGCTCCTTGACATGGATGGTTTCGTCCTGGTGACTACACCGCAGCACATAGCTGCAGTGAATGCCATACGGTCTGGGCGGATGGTAAAGAGGATGGGTATCTCTATACTCGGAGTTGTGGAGAATATGTCTGAGGGAGAGCCGAAAGGCGCAAAGGAGGTTGCACAGGAACTTGGATGCGATGTCCTGGGCACAATAGCACACGATAATAAATTCAGCGCATTAAGTGATAGCGGAGTTATACCGATAACCGTGGACAGCGCCCTGAAGGTGCAGTTCACTAACATCGCGGAGAGAATTGCCGGGCAGGGGATATGATGGATGACGAGCCGTTTGCGGGCATATTCAAGGAATCGACGATATTTGCGGACCGCGAGGTTCTCTCCCCGCACTACATACCGCAGCACCTGCTCTTCAGGGATGCGCAGATAAACGAGATTGTGAAGGCAATAACGCCAACTTTGAGGGGGGAGAAGGGTCGCAACCTTTTCATATATGGAAAGACGGGCACGGGAAAGACTTCCTGCATGAAGCATGTGATATCGAAGGTAAAGGAGCTGCCCTCCGTTCGCGCGAAGGTCTCGTATATCAACTGCAAGATATACAATTCCAGGTACAGGGTGCTCAACAAGATAACGAGCGACCACATGCCGCTCTATGCGAAGCGGGGGTATGGAATAATAGACATATACGAGCGCATAATAAACTGGATAGACGAGGACGGCAAGATGCTGATAGTTGTCCTTGATGAGATAGACGTGGTGAAGGACCTTGATGACCTTGTATACACGCTCACAAGGGCAAACAGCGACATAAAGTCAGGGGGCATAGCAATAATAGGAATATCCAACAGCATCTCGTTCAAGGACAATCTGGATCCGCGTAGCAGGTCCACGCTCTATGAGAAGGAGCTTGTCTTCCCTCCGTACAACTCCACAGAACTAGCCACAATACTCAGGGAGAGGGCCGAGAAGGGCTTCAGGAAGGACAAGGTAGACCCTGCTGCGATAAACCTTGCGGCTGCGATGGCTGCCAGCGAGAGCGGAGATGCACGGCTCGCCCTCATGATACTGTCAAAGGCAGGAGAGCTGGTTGAAGAGCGCAGCGTTGCCATGGTCACTGTGGATGCCGTGCGCGAGGCAGCTAAGAATGCAGAGGAGGAGCTGGCTTACGAACTTGTCAATACGCTTCCGGAGCACCAGAAACTCATAGTCTATGCCATCTCGCTTCTTTCTATACAGGGAAGTAGGTACAAGAAGCTCACAGAAGGCAGTGACACATACATATTCAGCGGGGAGGTCTATAGCAGATACGCGAGCATAAGCGAATCGATGCACAAGGAGGCAAAGAGCTCGCGGTGGTACAGGAAGTATATCTCGGACCTGGAGATGCAGGGGCTCATTCAGACTTACGAATCTGGAAAGGGCATAAGGGGGCACACCAAGCTTATAAAGCTGGCTTATCCGCCTGAAAAGATAAGGAGTACGATAGAAAAGACCCTCTTCAAGGAGAATGATACCTCAACCGCTGCCTAAAGGCAGCCGAGCTAACCGTTTTGGATAAATCAGCAGTACAACAAAATTATATCTGGATTTAAGGTCTTATATAAACGTTTTCTATACAATTAATGCCTGATTGCAGGATTAGGGAGACTATAAATAGGTTAAGCTACACTATTCAAGCGGAGGAGTTAACAGACAGAGGCAGATTTCTTACCTAGCGTTTTTGTTTGGTGAATCGAATGGAAATTTACCAGGGCTACTACAAGGATCCAGACCTGGCAGCATATCTCTTGGACAAGGAGATCGGCACCGTAGTGGCAAATATCGGGAAGGATGATCAGATATTGCACATAGCCGGGCAGAAAAGACTTAGTGGAACCCTGATATCGCAGTCTGTCGTAGTGCTTACGGCAAAGAAGGTCATAATAGTAAACAGGCTGCTGAGGCATATCAAGTCAGACATAGTATTCATACCGCGCAGGGATATTGCAAGTGTAAGGATCTCGCACGGTTTATCATCATCCTCTGTGTTCATCAGGGCAAGAGGGTCTTCAGAGGCACTAGGCCATGTGCCAAAGGGCGAGATCAGGGGCCTGGAAAGCGAGGATGCCAACATCGTTTTCTCGAGCCTTCATGCTGATAACGAACAGGAAGGCCCTGGCTCTGTGAAAAACTACTTTGCGATACGCATTGAGAACCATTACCACATGAACGGCAATGCAAGCATTTCATGGTCTATGTATGAGAACCCCGAGGAAGCAAAGGAAGAGGAGGCGCAGCTTGCAGTTGCTGAGGCAAGCTCCCCTGATACAAACATTGAGCCAGAAGAAGAAGAGGGAGAGGAAGTAGTAGGGGTGGTTAATACGAAAGTCGCATACCAGCAGGAGGAGCGCATGCTTATTGGAGGAGGGGTAGAGGTGGTCAGGACTATAAACCCTGATGACCTGCTCATCTTCAAGATGCGCAAGGAGCACCCAGAACAATACTTAATGTGAGTTTATGAGATATAACCCGAAATTGCTGGAGAGATGGTTTGAGACAAGGGCAGAAGTCTTTATCCAGCAGGCCGGACGCGGTTTACTCCGCGGCAAGAGCATAAGTGAAGAAGACGTCAGGAAGGAGTTCAAGATCATAGCGCAGGAGCTTGGAATGATCCTTGAGGCACAGAGAAAGGAGCCTGTAGAGGCTCCCGAGCCTGCAGCCTAGATCAGCACTGCCTTCATGTTACTTGCCATTGGCTAAAATGATTTATGCCCGTTGCATGTTTGTGTACGTCTTGCCTGATATGCTAGAGCAGGAAGGCATAGCTATTTCTTCTTTTGCGGAAAAGCCATATTGCTGATTTTATGAGAATTGCGATGCTCTCCGACTTCCATCTAGGATATGAGAGATTTCGCGAAGACGCATACAGGCAGGCTAAGGAAGCGCTTGAAACAGCAGCTGCAAGTGCAGATGTGCTTCTCATTCCTGGGGACATATTCGACAACAGGCATCCGACACCGGATGTGCTGGCAGAGGCGATAAACCTGTTCAGAGACCTTTCTCGAAGAACATGGAAGGCACACGTGGTGAGCTTCACTGGCGAGGGCAGGAGCTATACTAGCATACCTATCATAGCAATCCCAGGAACGCATGAGAGGAGGGCTGAAGGAGTCGAGGATCCTGTAGACCTGCTCGGCCTTGCAGGGTTGCTTGTAGATGCCACGAACGCCAGCGTTGTGGTGGAGAAGGACGGCGAACAGATAGCAGTAAGGGGGCTTGGTGGCATCGCAGACGACAGGTTCCGGGAGATTGTTGCGCGCGAGAATCCTAAGCCTGTTGGAGGAATGTTCAATGTGCTATTTTTCCATCAATCGGTTTACGAGCTGCTTCCTTTCGACAAGAATTTCATAAGGACTGATGAACTACCTGAAGGATTCGACTTGTACGTGAATGGCCATATACATGGAAAGGTGGAAGCGAAAGCGCATGGAAAGCCGTTCCTCATATCAGGCAGCACGGTGCTCACGCAGCTCAAGGCTGGGGAGCAAGAGCCGAAGGGCTTTTTTATTTATGACACAGTCACAGGTGGCTACACGTTCAATAAGATAAGGTCGAGGAGATTTGTGCTCCTCAAGTTGAATATAGACGGTAGGGAGCCCGCACAGATAGAAGGCGATATAGAGAGGCTGGTCAGGGAGAACTGTTCTGATGACAAGCCCATACTCAGGATAGAGATATCTGGGAAGCTGAAGGCGGGCTACAAGAATATTCAGATAGAGACACAGGAGATTATCAGGAGGTTAAGTGGCTATGCTACAGTAGAGATAGGGAGGGATGGCATAGAGGTAGCAGGAACTGACAGGGACCGGGATGGAGATGGGATTGCGCTTTCAGACGGAGCCTCGATAAAGGATTATGGGCTTGGAGTCTTTGCTGAAAGGCTGAGGGAAAACGGATATTCATTGGACAAAAATCCCGGGGAACTTTTTGACATACTTAGTTCAGAAGGCAGCAAGGAAAAGGCCGTAAAGCGCGCGATGGACCTGCTACTTGGGCAATAGTGCGTGATTTGCGTCGTAATTAGCAGAAAATCCTTTAATACCTATCCTGAGGGAATTGAGTTAGGGGTTAGGGTGGCAGCAAAGTCGAGAAGGCGCGACGCGGAGTCAGGGGTAATGAGAGGTATAGACTACTCAGACGCGCTGATGGTGTACAGGGCTATGAAGGTGGCAGACATATCCAGGGCGCTTAGGCCGACAACCGAAAAGAAGGCCGCGGAATCGGAGCCGTTTTTCCTCAAGGATGTGTTCAGTGGATTCTATGTAACTGTGCCGCTTGTGGATAGCCGGAGGCCACAGAACCTTAGCGACTTGGAGTACTATCAGCTTATCCTGCAATCCGTAAAGTCCAAGGAGTTCAAGGAGCTGAGAAACGGCACAGTGGCAAAGTCGCAGGAGAGTGCCATCGCCGCTGCGGTATTCGTGAATTCAGTAATGAATAATCTGAAGAAGATGTCTGAAGACGGCAGCAACCCGCAGCAGCAACAGATTGCACAGGACCTTATGAGGAAACTGACCGGAGGCGGGCAGGGCCAGCAGGCGGGAAGCGGGGGCAAAGGACAAGGTTCGGGACAGGGCCAAGGAGGGAAGAGCCAGGAGCAGCAGCCAGGGCAGGGGAGTGGAACTACGCAGGAGCAGATAGAGCAAGCCATAGAGAAATTGCTTTCCGGAGCGCTGGGAGAGACGAAGGAGAAGATGAATGATGGACAGACTGTGCAGGGGAATATGGGCATGCAGGCAGGAATAGGACATGACCTGTCGAGATCGACTGATTGGGAGAGGGTTATGCAGCTTGCAAACAGCACTGATCTAAAGGATCTCCTTAGGCTTCTGAATGGTCTCCCGGATTTTTCATCCCTGCAGAAAAGGCGTTACAAACAGTTTGATTATGGGGAAATAAACGGTGTTGACTTTGGATACAATGTGGAGCGGGCGATACCTTCGGAGCTTGCAAATGGTGATCTGCTGCCGGTGAAGATGTTCGATGGAAACATTGCGACTTACAAGAGACGCATAAACCAGGACCGCTCCTCGATATTTGTGCTCACCGACAAATCAGGAAGCATGGGGGTAGGGACCGCAGACAAGATTACCTGGGCAAGGGCACTTACCATTGCGCTGATGGGAATGGCAAGAAGCAGCGGCAGGAATTTCTTTTATACATTCTTTGACGACCATCCGTTCAACAGCGTTGACGTGCTAAGGGGGGCGAAGCGGAGGGATGTGGCCAATGCAGCCATAGACATAGCCACTACAAGCGGGACTGGGGGCACAAACATAACTAGGGCAGTGGCGGGTGCCGCAAGTAAACTTTCCGAGGAAAAGAAGAGGTACAAGGACCTGAACGACATAATACTGATAACCGACGGGGAAGATGCTGTTGATGTCAGGAAGGTTAGGGAAGCCCTGTCCAGCTCAAACGCAGAGCTTATTTCAATAGTGCTCTCCAACACGAACATGCAGCTCAAGGAGCTATCACGATTCTACATAGAGATAAACACGCTCAGTCGGGAAGAGCTCGTAAGGATTCTGGAACTTGTACAGAGAGAACAGCAGAGGAACGACAGGAAAATTGAATGATCACGGCCTCTGAGGGTACGCATACGGAACGGAAACCGTAGGTGTAAGATCGTTTGCGGAAAGTGACACTATTTCTGGAAATGCCACGTCTATGTATTTCTCTAGGTTAACGGCTTTGAGCATCTGCGCAGATTTTAGTATATCGTACCATGCATCCCTGAACGACTGGCTCTCCCTGAGTTGCTCCGTGCTCTTTATCTGTGTGCCTGCGTCTTCTATCCAATCCAGGTGAGCCCCGAGAAGGTTGTATATCTGTACCAGCTTTGTGTGCTCGTTCCTTGCTATCGACGACATGATTCTTTGCTGGATCTTTATCTGCCTCTCCTGCAGTGTCCTCGCGGTTAGGGCAAATACCCCTTTCAGGAGGCCTTCGGAAGAGGAATCGTAGTCCTTGCCGTATCCTACTGTGCTCCTCCTCGAGCACACAGCTTCCACGTCCTCGGCAGTTATTGCTGTTACTACGGCGCTCCTCCTGTCCTTTGCACCGAACTTGTAGAGCTTCATTGGCATGCTATCAGAGCCCCTTGCTCCCGTCATAATCTCGGCAACTATCTCCCTGGGATTGCGCATGCACTCAGCCGTCCTTTTTGCTGCTGACGCTGCTGATGCAAGTTCGCTGGCCTCGGCGCCAGGGCTACGTGTCCTTGGAGCGGTTGTCATGTTACCAAACAAATTTAACAAGGAAGTATGATAACACTTTCCTACAAACATGAACCTGGAATTTGTAGAAAACGGTTAATAATTCGCCCGGCAGATTTAGCATATGTGGGAAGAACATGACTGCCAGAGTTATCAGGGCGGAAAGAGAATTAGGCTTGAAGGATGCACTTAGGAGCACGTATGATCAGGAGAGGGCCGTAGAGAAGGTAAGGGAATTCGAGAGAAAGCTTAGGGAGCCGTTTGTAGACAGGAACGCCGAAGCGCTTGCGATCACGCTGGCGCTTATGACAAAACAGCATGTGGTCATGATAGGCGATCCGGGAACATCAAAATCACAACTTGCAGTAAGGGCAGCAAGGCTTATGGACGCATCCCTATTCGAATACCTCATGACAAGCCATACTGATCCCTCAGAGCTTTTAGGGCCGCTTGACATAAAGGCCTATCAGGACGGCATCTGGAGAAGGATACCTGACGGAAGGCTGCCTGAGGCGGAGGTAGCTTTTCTTGATGAAATATTCAAGGGCACATCTGGCACGCTGAATACTCTGCTTCTCCTGATCAACGAAAGGAAATATTATGATGGGGCCGCGAAGAAAGACGCTGCGTTGAAGACGCTTATAGGAGCTTCTAACGAGCCGCCCATAGAGCAGGAACTTGCCGCGCTTTATGATAGGATATTGCTAAGGTGCTTTACAAGGCCCGTGCCTGAGGAGAGGCGGACCGAGCTTGAGGAAGTCGGAAGGAGGAATATGAGGGAGGGTACATTGGACAACGTGCAGCCGGTGCTGGACAATGACACGAGGGAGATACTGTACGCCATGCAGTTCGGGGTAGATCTTGAGAAGATAAAACCTCTGAAGCGCAGGCTGGACCGACTGCTTGAATCGAGGGGAGTAAGCATGACCGACAGACGGCGGGTCTGGAGTGATAGCATAATAGCGGCGCATGCAGTCCTGAACAACAGGAAAGTGGCTTTGCCTGAAGATCTTGAGGTGCTGCGCTTCATAGCGCCATCCGACGAGGAAGACCATGAGACTGTAACGGGAATAATATATGATGAGATAGATACCCCAATGGGCAGGGGGAAGCGCCTTAGGGACATGAGGCGCGAGATAAAGTCAATAGAGGGAGCCACAGACATGGAAAGGCTGAGGGACATAATAGCGCACTCGCCGCTCGAAACCCTCATGGAGATAAAGGCAAGCCTGATGGCTGCCAGGGGAAGCAGTGATATAAGGAGGGGATTGCGCGATTCAAATGAAGAAGTAAGGGAAGCCGCAGAAGCTATTGCAAGGGAGACCAGGCTGCTTCTAAGGGCAGTCAACAACAGGTATGTGAAGATAGTACTTGCGCACCTCAAGTTCGGGTCGGATCAGGTGGATCAGATCAGGGCAGGCCTTGACGAGATAAAAAGCGATAGGGATCAGCTCCTTCAGGAAAAGAAAGGCATTCTTGAGTTCATGGAGCATGACCTGACGCAATCGGCAAGGGAATCGAAGAACAGCAGGCTAAGGGATGCAATGAGCGAACTGAACAAGAAATCCGTTGCAGCAATCCATGAGATAGATGCTGCGATAGAGGAGATCCCTGTAACTGAGGTTTTCTGAAAAGGCGAGGGCAGTGGCAATACGCCCTGTGTGCGGCAGGTGCCGCAAAGAGCTCCAGAAATATGGTGCAACATTCCTCTCGTCTCCAAGGAGAAACAAAATGGTTAGGAAGTGGCACCCATGCGTGAGCTGTTAAGCCTGCCTGGAAAAGCAGTTTAGGAGTTAGTGCTTTCTGCTCCTGAACAAGGCATACCTGTAAAGCGCAGCGAGGGAATGCGCAGCAGCAGTTGGAGAGTCATATACTGGAAGCCCTGCGCTTTCCATCATGCGGTTGTGCATCTCCGTATATTCAGAGCCTATGCTTATTGCTATCATTGGCTTTAGGGTTCTGGACTTGTAGTCTATTAGCTTTGCCGCTGATGCGGAATCCGCACCCGGAGTCTGGAAGAGCATTATTACAATTATCATGTCCACGTTGGAATCGCCCTCGAGCGCATCTAAGGCATCATTATATCTCTTTGCCCCTGCGTCTCCGGCAAGGTCAAGTGGATTTGTTATGTTTACAAGCGGCGGCATCGACCTCGCTAGCATTTTCTTGGTCTGGTCAGTGAAGTCCGCTATTTTAAGTACTCCTGATGAGGCAACTGCGTCAGTAGTCAGCACTCCTGCTCCGCCCCCGTTGGTTACGATCGCGACTCGCGGGCCATTAGGCACAGGCTCTGAGGCAAATATCTTTGCGTAGTAAAGAAGCTCGCTGATATCCTGGGCTATTATGAATCCTGCCTGCCGGAATATTGCTTCCTGGACCTCGAAATCGCCTGCAAGCGCAGCGGTATGGGAATGCGCAGCCTTCGTTCCTGCTGCCGTCTTTCCTGCCTTAAGCACTATTACAGGTTTCTTTGCGCCGGCTTTCCTGGCAACCTCGATGAACTCCCTACCGCGTTTTATCCCTTCCAGATACATGATTATGACTTTTGTCTCATTGTCCTCCATCAGGTAGTTCAATATGTCCACTTCATCAAGCTGGGCTGCATTGCCGTAGGATATGAATTTCGATAGACCAAACCCTTCCCCTCCGATAAGGTCAAGGATGGTACTGCCAACGGCGCCGCTCTGCGCCATGAAGCTCACTCCGCCTATCTGCGCCTTGCTGAGCTTGTATGTAGGGAGAAAGAGCGTGTCGACCCTGGACCTGGGGTCCATGACTCCGAGGCAGTTAGGCCCCATCATGGTTATGCCATACTTGTCCGCCATGGCCACGAGCTGGTCCTGTAGATCCTTGTTGCCTACTTCGGCGAAGCCTCCGCTCACGACTATTGCGGTCTTGACTTTTGCCTTTCCGCATTCCTCCATAACGGAAGGCACAAATTGGGCAGGGACCGCTATTACGGCCAGATCTATTTGACTGCCTATATCAATCACGCTGGCATACGTCTTGAGACCAAGTATCTTGCCCTCCGCGTTCTTATTTACAGGATAGAGCTTCCCGTCGTATCCAGAATTGATGTAGTTCTGGAGTATTACGTGGCCGACCTTGTCAGGATCCCTTGAAGCCCCGATCACAGCAACGCTCCTTGGTTTCAGCATTGATTTTATGTTCCTGAAGTTAGCCATCTCTGCACCTATTTCAATATCCTTATGTCTACTATCTGGTAGCCCTTGTCCGTGATTATCACAGGATTCAGGTCAAGCTCGTTTATTGAATCGTTGTCCTGCATAAGCTTTGCAACCTTCCGTATGAGATCTTCTATGAGCCTTGTGTGAATTCCATCATGGGTTATTATCTTCCTGGACTTTAGCTGGGCAAGCATGTCCTCAATGTCATATTTCGAGAGCGGAGCCACACGCAAGGCGAAATCCCGGAATACCTCCACGTATATTCCGCCTAGGCCGATGAGTATGACTTTACCGAATTGCGGGTCGGTCCTGCCGCCTATTATTATCTCGTTCCCGGGCTCAGACATTGCCTGCACTATTATCTTGTATGGCTTTATTCGCTCTGCCTTCTTGTGCAGGTCGTTGTATGCATCGGTTATGTCTTTAGGGGTTGTGAGGTTCAGCCTGACAAGTCCTGCCTTGGATTTATGCAGCTCCTTTTCCGACAGCACTTTCATCACTATGGGCCTGCCGCGGGAAAAACCGATTGCCTGCCTGGCATCTGAAACATAGGAGCTATCTATGCTGTGTATGCCGTACTCCTCTAGGAGCTTCTTTGCTTTTATGTAATCTAGCAGTTGCATCGGTTCACTCATATTAGGTGCTGATAGAACGCGTAAGCTATTATAATTACAAGGACTATCACTGTTATTAGTAGTGGCATTTTTGATGACTTGACAAGCGGTTTACCGTAGAGTTTCAGCGGTTCGTTGGCATTGGCCGCACTCTGCTGCTGGCCAGTGAGAGGCGCGCCCTGGCTAGTCTGCTGGCTTGAAAGTGCATTGGATTCCTGTACTGTTGACATGCCTGGCATAGCATTCTGCTCAGGCAGCGATGTGGCAGCAGCAGGCGGTGGGCTCGACGTGGCTTTCTGTTCCGCAGGATGATGTGCTCCGACCTTGAGGAACCCAGTCTCTGTGAGTAAAAGGTCGATGCCGCCGCTCTTGAGCTCGTATATCATGAACCCCTGCTTGCTCAGCTTGTATAGGCGCAGCGCGAGATCCTTCGGCCTCAGGTTAAGCGAATTCTGCAGATCCTTTGGAATGCGCTTGCCTCCGGAGAGCTGCGAAAGTATAGCTTCATCAAGCTGATCGAATGGCTGGGCGCTCTTGGCTTCTGCCTCTGCTATCAGCGTCTTTCCTCCTTCTGTCACGACTATCTCGTTAGGCCCGGGGTAGTAGGCAGTGAAATCTATGAGACCTTTCTGCTTGAGCGACCCCGCGATGTTAGAAGCGTCGAATATGCTCGCGTTTATGGAGCTTCCGAACCTCTCAAGAACTGTATTCGGAGTCACCTTGAGCAGGGCGGCTAATTCAAGGAAATTTACTTCCTCTGCCATATCAATCTACATAGCTTTAGATGCCAACGTTAAAAAAGCTAAGCGACTCTTAGTGTAAGTGCGTGATTCTTTTGGATATAAGATTTCTAGGCGGGGCAGGTGAAGTTGGAAGATCTGGGTTCCTGCTCGAGGGGAGCAAGAACATATTGCTTGATTACGGCATAAAATTGGATAGGAAGACCGAATACCCGGAGCAGCCGGACCGCGTCGATGCTGTGGTGATCAGCCATGCGCACCTTGACCATAGCGGTTACACCCCAACACTTTACAACTCCGCGTTCCCAGCTGCATTCGGAACGCTTCCTACGAGGGACCTGTCTGAATTGCTTATAAATGATTCGATAAAGATCAATAGGCTGCAGAAAACTGGGCAGCGTTTCGTGAAGAGAGAGCTGCG
The DNA here is from genome assembly GCA_021804105.1 of Microcaldota archaeon. Classification (GTDB taxonomy): domain Archaea; phylum Micrarchaeota; class Micrarchaeia; order Micrarchaeales; family CABMGC01; genus JAKAVK01. Next base: position 43,089 of record JAJZKP010000001.1, read on the forward strand.
CGAGCTTGTAAACAGTTATATTCCATGCAATTACAGGAATCCAGTGGAATTCGGCGAGTATACAGTGACGCTTCATGATGCGGGCCACATAAGCGGAAGCGCCATAACCGAGATCGAAGGCAGGAAGGGCAGGGTCCTGGCTTATACTGGAGACTTCAAGCCCGAGTCGCAGACGCTTCACCATGGAGCCGAGATGGTAAAATGCGATGTACTGATCACTGAATCGACATATGCTATGAAAGACCATCCAGACAGGGCACAGCTGCGCAGTAAATTCATAGACCATGTGAAAGACGTTCTGGACTCGAACGGCGTTGCCCTGGTACCTGTCTTTGCCGTGGGCAGGGCGCAGGAGATGCTGGCCATGCTACAGGATGAAGGGCTTGCAGACCGCGTATTTCTCGATGGAATGGCCAAGGCCGCCACCGAGATAGTCATGGATTACCACGGGTTCATAGACAATCCGCAGATTCTGCAGAAGGCCATGGGCAATGCGAGGTGGATACAGACCCCGCGAGACCGGAGCCATGCCTTGGGAGGAGGGACAATAATACTCACTACTGCCGGTATGCTGAACGGAGGACCTGTACTAAACTATATAACAAAGCTCAACAGGAACTCGCATATTTTCCTGACAGGATACCAGGCAGAGGGTACCAACGGCAGGAACCTTATAGAAGGAAGGCCTTTAGAGATAGACGAGAGAACGGTAAGGATAAAGACTCCTTTCTCCTTCTATGATTTCTCTGCGCATGCTGGAAGAACAGATCTTTTTGACTATATAAGGAAAGCTGAGCCTGAGACCGTGATATGCGTCCACGGTGACAAGGACAATTCAGAGAAAATGAGCGAGGAGCTGAAGCTAGAGGGCTTTGATGCCCATGCGCCGAAGATCGGTGAAAGGATGAGTATTGAGTTCTGACCCTTACTCGTTGTACTCGTTGTCAGAGCTCTCAGGTTCCGATGCCACGTCTCCGCTGCCTTTCTCAAGAACTTCTATCTTTCCGTACTTGCCAGTTGAGAGTTGCGGCGTGCCTTTGTACTCGCTGACATATCCGTTGGTTATCTTTATCTTGTCTCCAACGCCTATCGAGTCTATGTCCTTTTCCCAAAGCGATATTGATATGCTTCCGGTGTCGTCCTTAAGGGTAGCCTTTGCAACATTAAGTCTTTTTCCGTATTTTGTAACGACCTCCCTGGGCTCCGACTTTTCCACTACTGTAGCTTCTATTTCGACGCTGCTTGCGCCGGCTTTTAACTCACTTATCTTCACTTAAATCACCATAAGTAGTAAAAGGTATTATTATGATACAGGTATATTAAACCGTTAGTAGGAGTTCCGCTTTTGTTTCAGGAAATAATGTCATCTGTGCATATCAGTGCTGCTGGGCTGGCCGTATAGCTTCTTCGCAACCTCCTCAAGTTTCCTTATGCTGCCGCTGCTCCTTATTGTGTAAAAGCCGACCTGCCTTCCGTTTAGCTGCTTTATGAAAGAGAGCGCGAGCGTGATGTGGCCCTCAGCGCCCCTGCTTGCCCTGATTACGAAGACCTTGCTGTTTATTTGCCTCATTACTTTCGGACTAGAGTTCATGTACCCAAACTCGCCTATCACTTTTGCTATGCCCTCGGCCAGGCCTTTTTGCTCCTCCCTGAAAGAGAAATCCACGTCTTTCGAGGATTCCACGAGCAGGTACCTGGATTTTCTCCTAGCTATCAACATAATCGCCCATAATTGCCAATGCGCGCTTGGCCTTATCTTCAGGCATGCCCAGGAACATGGCTATCTCCATGAGTTGGTTTGTGGAGAGCAGGTAATCAGCGCTCTTAGCCCCTGAGATGAATGTTATATTGCACCTAGCCATCATAGCGGCCCGTACAAGTCCGCGGATTCTTCCTATGTTCCTGTATCTTTCCGAAGCGCTGGGGGCGAATATGCAGCTTATGTTTATGACTATGGGTTTCTCGGCCTCCCTAGCGGCTGCAAGGACCTTCGCTATTATCTCATTGTCCTCGAAGGATATGCCTATTACATCCTGGTTCCTTATGGCCTTCATAAGCAAGATGGTGTCCTTGCTACAGACTATCTGATTCTTTCCCTGCTGCATTGGCTGCTGCGTGACATAGATATCTCTGCCCATTGCATACACCATTGAGAATCCGAGCCTTGAGGCGAGCGCGGAGCCGACTCCCTCGGCCATATCAACGACATCAAATAATCTCATGTACTGACTTCTCTTTAGCAGGAACTGTCAGGCGCTGGGTTGTGGTCTGCCCTGCTGGTAAATGCTTGTTATCTTCTCGCCTAGCTGCTTCTCCCTGGCCTTAAGCTCGTTGTACTGCTTTGTAGCTGATTGTATTCTTACCTCGGTTAGTTCTGATCTCTCTTTTATGTCTGCCTGTGCCTTCTCCTTGCTTGTCTCAACTATAACTCCGCCCACAGTCAGGTAAACTTTGCCCTCGGCCTTGTCTATCTCGGATTTTGCGCGATCAAGGTCTGCCTTGGCGCCATGGAGCTGGTCGAGCTGCAGCGCGGAGTTGCGAAGCTGCTCCTGGAGCATTTGGTAATCCCTGACCATCTTTTCTATATCCTGGGGGTTCGGAGCCGCTCCGCTTGTAGTTGCCATTGTATCTGTTATTCATTGTAGCTGCAACATTATTAATCTTCTCGTATAATATTAAACCATATCGTATTGCCTATTTGTGTTAGCGATGGAACTGAATGAATCTGAATTGATAGAGAAGGAGATCACGCTCAGAAACATGCGCCTAACCGGAGAGGTACTCGAAACGCGAAGGTCGTCGATAAGGTGGCTGGCGCTTTCCCTTGGAGTACTCAACCCGGGCGAGTCCAGGCTCAGCGCACTTGCCGTGCTCGACGCACTGGTGCATTTTCAGTTCGTGAAGAATGTTGACCCTGATGTAAAGGCCATCACGGAATACATCAACGCAAACTGGGAGGAGATTAATGAGAAGACGCTCAGATATCACCTTCTCAGGATGAAGAAGATGGGTCTAGTAGAGAATGAGCAGGGCAAGTTCTATTTCACTAGGCCCAGCATAGGCGACAGGTTTGACGCGGCAACATGGTCATCAAGCCTCTTTGATTCCGATTACAGGGACATCTCAAGGAAGATAGGGGATGTAATAAAGAGCATAAAGGACAAGGAACGCTCAAACAAGTGATATTATGAAGAACGAGATTTACCTATGGGTGGCGCTCATTGTAGTAATCATAGCAGTAGCGCTTTACATCAGGTTCGACTATGGGCCTTCGATCTCAATGAAGGTAGGCTTGACAAGATATAGCTCAGCTACTGCTGCTGTCTATCCGGAGCAGGAATTGTTCTTCAATGTATCGATCAATAATACGGGGTCCTCGCCCATCAACCAACTAGGGATAGACATGCTAGTTAACGGCAACATAACCAATGTGTATGATGCATCCGTACCGCAAGGAAAGGTAGGTTATGCAAGTATAAACTACACTCCTCCGGCAAGCGGCGTGTACAATGTGACAGTAATAGCAGACCCTGGCAAGCTCTACAACATAAACAACAGGAAGGACACCGTGGCTACAATTGTCTTCACGGTAAGCCAGCTCCAGAAGCCCCAGGCTTACCTTTCGCTCCCGGCGGGTAGCGCCAACTCGGTGAGCACGCAGAACTTTGACACGCTTGGATTCGCATGGTACTCTTTCCTAAATAGTAACTATAACATGCAACGGTTCAATGTTACCGGCCTGCCAGGGCTGTCAGGCTTCAGGACCGCGCTGGATTATTTGGGGAGCTATACCGAGAACATGAGTGTGGCGCATGCAGTATACAAGAATGGCAGTTCCGTTTATTCCATTTGGATGAATCCTGGTTCCTACAGGAACATACTGCCATCAAATATCATAGGCATATCTGCAGAGGGCATAAACTTGACAGTACGCAACGAGACTGTAGGAAACATTAGTGTTACGCTAGTGAGCCTGAAGGATAACGAATCGTTGTGCAGCTGGAATTCAGGAGGATGGATAAAGATGGTGGCTTCCGAGGGCAACGGCACCTGTATAGGAATGATAAATGACAATTCCACCATGTTCGCCCCTAAGGCAATACCAGGGGTTAAGTTGGTGCCTCCGCTTATAAGCGGGTTTGTGATAGCCAATGATACAGTAACCTCAGGGAATATTATGAGCGAGAGTTACTCGGCCCTATTCAACCAGTCAATAGACTTCGCAAGCGTTACGGAGAACCTTGGCACAAACAGCACATGCTTCGGAGAAATCAGCACGGTAAACAATGTGAGTTATTGCAGCAGCTTCGTCTTCCCGACCAATGGGACTGAGAAGCCGCCTTATCTGATAAGGACAAGGGCTAGCGTCGGGAATTATAACCTGACCCTTCTATGGCGCACTAATTACTCGCTGATAACATCTCTGGTGCCGAGGGAGATATCAGTATTGGAAGGATACAACGCCATAGGCAGTTCCGTGGCGTTTTCCAATGGCATACCTCCCCAATGCTCCATAGATAATTTTGGATGCGGCAATGCGACCTACGCGAATGGAACGCTTAGATTTAGGCTGCTGAACCCCAATGCAACATCTTCGGTAAGGCTTGACAGCATAGGCTGCGTCTTCCTAGGTGCGACCATACCGACAACATTGAACATGACACTGCCAGCACTAGGAATAGCAAACGTGAGCACAACATGCTACAACCAGGGCAAGGTAGCGGCAAGCCTACTCACGGGCATGGCATTCACGCTGCGCCTCAACTACACAGAGTCAAACACGCTTCACAGCGTAAACGGCACGGTTTACGTGTTGGGATAATTTGTTTTCAGTAGTAGCGTGACGGAAATGCCTGGCCCTTATGAAATATTCCTTCGCTCGTTCGGCGGCTTTACTGAGATACAGAGGATCTCCCTAAGTGCAGTGGGATCTGGGAAGAATTGCCTGATAACAGCCCCCACAGGTAGCGGAAAGACAGAGGCCGCGCTGATACCTATACTAAACAATATCTACAAGAAGAATGAGCGGAAAGGCATCCAGGCAGTGTATATAACACCCCTGAGGGCACTTAACAGGGACCTGATAAGAAGGCTTGAAGGCATATGCGGTGAAACAGGAATAACAGTCAATGTGAGGCACGGTGACACCACAGCGCTGGAGAGGAAGAAGCAGGCGGAGAGCCCGCCGCAGCTGCTTATAACCACGCCCGAGAGCCTGCAGAACCTTTTCCTGTCAGGCAGGCTCAGGAAGGCCCTGGAAAATGTGAGATACGTGTTGGTGGATGAAGTCCATGAATTGTACTATAATAAGCGGGGCGCGCAGCTCTCAGTGGCGCTTGAGCGGCTCAGGGCCGTGGCAGGCGAGTTCCAGAGAGTTGGGATAAGTGCTACTGTAGGAAATGCAAGCGAAGTATCAAGGTTCCTTTTCGGGGGCAGGGAGCACCAGACAGTCATGTCGCCGCTTTCCAAGGAATTTGAGATAGGCATAGAGATACCCATGATACCTATCAAGGAGAACAAGAAGTTCTCAGATATGTTTGGTCTGGACAAGCAAACCCTGGCGAGAATCGAGAGGGTATCCCAGCTTATCGGGAAATCAGCAGCTACCATTATCTTCACAAATACGCGACAGGTTGCCGAGTCTCTTGGCAGCAAGTTGCTTTACCTTGAGAAAGAGGATCCGTTCGGGGGTGTTGGCGTGCACCATAGTTCTCTCGACAGGGATGAGCGCATCCGGGTGGAAAACGCATTCAAGGAGGGAAAGATAAAGGGCATTGTTGCCACAAGCTCCCTTGAACTTGGAATAGATGTAGGCAAGGTCGACCTTGTGGTTCAGTACGGATCTCCCAAGCAGTCTATAAGATTGATACAGCGCGTTGGGAGGGCAGGCCATTCGGAAAAGCGGGCGGCGCGTGGGCGCATCCTTGTGGCAGAGGTTATGGACGCAATTGAAGCGGAAGTAATCGCAAGGAACGTGCTTGGGGGGAAACTTGAATCGCACGAGATGGAGGTTGGGGCGCTTGACGTTGCAGTCAACCAGATATGTGCTATAACAATGGAGTACAAGAAGGTAGATGCGGCAAGGATATATGAGATAATCCACTCTGCGGCCCCATACAGCGACATGAGCAAGGAGGGTTTTGAGAGGCTACTTTCTTTTGCGAACGAACTGAAGCTGATAAGGTATTTGGATGGGAAGGTGGGAATGGGGAGTAGGAGCATGAACTATTTCTTTAGCAATATCAGCGTAATACCAGACAGCAAGAGGTTCTTGGTGAAGAACGTCATAAGCAATAAGGTCGTCTCATCCCTTGACGAACATTTTGTCTACAGTTATCTGGACTCAGGATCATCTTTCATCAGCAGGGGAGAGCCATGGAGGGTAGTAAGCATAGACGAGGGCACAATATTCGTGGAGCCGAGCAGCGACATGGAGGCTGCGGTGCCCGACTGGGAAGGGGAGGATATACCCGTATCGAGGAACGTTGCCTCTGCGGTCTTCTCCACATTTGGAAAGACATACAACGGATTCGGTTTGATGGATGATGAGGCACTCAGGAAGGTCTCCGGATTTGTTTCTTCCCAGTACAAGCATTTCGTCCCCTCAAGCGGGAAGGTTTTTGTAGAGGAGATGGACAGCTATTCTGTGATCTTTCTTGCTCTTGGAAAGTTGGCCAACGAGTTTCTTTCCAGGGTAATGTCGGCGACGCTTGCGCAGAGCTATCCAGGGATTTTGATGCGTGCCACGCCGTATGCCATAGTGGTAGAGTATGGGGACTCGGGCAGAAAGCCAGACATGAGAAAGGCATTCGCCCTACTGGCAGAGGGGCTTTCTCCGGAACATATGCGGAATATAGCTTCTGGTTCAGACTTGTTCAGGTACAAGTTCGTACAGGTGGCGAAGCTGTTCGGGATCTTGGATAAGAAAGCCGCGCTTACCAGGTCTGCGGTAATGAGGCTCATAGATTTCTACAGGGATTCCGTAGTGTTCGACGAGGCCCTTAGGGACCTTAACAAGAATTATTTTGACGCAGGAGAGGTGGCATCATTCCTCAAGGACCTCAAACATGGCAAAATATCTGTGGAATTCGTGCGCTCTCCAGGATCGCCCTTGGCGCAGGAGATTCTGAGGTCTGCATATCACTACAAGGAACTTCTGATGCCGAACTTGCCGAACGACCGGGATGTGGAGACTTTCAGGTCGTCTATGGAAAATAGGGAAGTAAAGCTGCTTTGCACTTTCTGCGGTTTTGTTTCTGAGGAGAAGATAGGACTGGATAAGGATGAGGGATACTTATGCCATTCGTGCAAGAGCCAGATGCTCGCAACATTCAGGCAGGAGTATGAGGATGCTGTCCTGAAGAAAATAGGGGGAAAACGGATGACCCAGAGGGAGCATGTGCACTATGAAGATGCGCTAAGAGAAGCAGGGCTGATAAGCGCTTATGGAAACAGGGCAGTCATAGCCTTAGGCACATATGGCATCGGTCTGTCTACAGCGGCAAGGCTCCTTAGGTACATGAGGAGGGACTTCAGATGGTTCTTTGCTGACCTCTTAGAAGCTCAGAAAACCTTTGTGCGTACAAAGAGGTTCTGGAGGAGGGGATAGGTATGGGATTTGAAAGCTTAAGCCTTCCTGCAGAATCAATTTTGCCCCTTATGCGGTCAAGGACGGATTCTACAATATCGCTGCGCTCTTCTTCTGTTACAGCGCCTTTGGCGTAAAGGATATCAACGGCAACCCATTCGCACGCCTCTTTGTATGCCCAACGCGTATTAATTTTGAAAGAGTCCTGCTTCCCAAAATCTATAAACATGTCATTTATCAGGCTCTGCTTCAACGTTACCTTTTCCTCCATGGCTTTGTTAGGTCTAAGATTGAGCACGCGCTCTATTTCAGCATTTATAGTGTGTTTCCTTGTGTGCGACATTGCTTGCATGTTTATCTACCGTCCATAACTTCTAATGCGTATTGCCACTGATGCATACGGCATTCTATCGAAGTTGATACGTTGCCAGGTGTTTGTTTTTGTGGATATGCCATGTTATTCAGCGTGTTAAATGCAATCCGCTTCGGGGCTGCTTTCCTAGAAGAGGCTCTTTGATGTCACGTGCTGGAGCACGATTTACGTATGCTATTCATTATACGCGATATTTCAGAGTCATATTCTTCCTGGGTTATTGAGCCCTTGGATAGCAGCATGTCTAGAGCAGCCCATCTTCGCGATCTTGTGTTAACTTCTGAGTTGTACGTGGCAAAAAGCTGCCTTACCAAATCGTTTTTGTCCTCAGTTCTTCTGTCAAGTTCTACTGATACCCTCTCGGAGTGCGAACCTAGCATTTCTCTCACCATGCCCTCTAGGCGGGCGTTCCGTGCCATCGTTGATCTTACTACCATAGAACCAGCAATATTAGTCTGGGAGTTCAGTTGGGTACTCACCGGTAAACGGATGAGGCTTCCTGCTCACCTTGTTAATTAAAGTTTTCCCAGTTATAAATATTTTCTCTAGAATCATGCTTGATCCGGAGGAAGGGATGGCGCCTGGATGTCGGGCTGGTTTATAGATTCGTCTTTACGTATCACGCGTGCGTCGACTACCTTGGACCCCTTTTCCAGCTTCATTAGTCTCACGCCGCTGGCAGCCCTGCCAGTTACCCGTATGGATTCTATGGGGATGGTAATACTGATTCCGTTGGAATTTATCAGCATTAGATTCTGCTCTCCGCTTACGAAAAGGGCTTTTGACACGGGACCGGTCTTCTCGTTTGTCTTTATGTTAAGGACTCCTCCGCCTCCGCGGCCCTGCGTCCTGTATTTGGATATGTCTGTAAGCTTTCCGTATCCGTTCTCTGTTATGGTGAGTATGCTTCCCGAGTCTGTTCCGGAAATTATGTTCTTGGCCATATCTCTATCTTTCAGCCTTATCCCGCGCACGCCTGCGGCAGTCCTTCCGATCTGCCTCAGCTCCTCTTCCTCGAATTTTATGGATTTTCCGTTCTTTGTGAGTATTATTAGGTACTTGTCGCCTGAATATATTATTACATCGGATATTTCATCTCCTTCCCGCAGATGTATTGCACGCACGCCGTTGGATCTCGGCTTTGAGAATAGGATAGCGTCGGTTTTCTTGACTATACCCTTGGTAGTCAGGAACGCTATGTTAGATTTTTGGACCTTGTTTATGTCAAGCATTACTACTATCTTTTCATCCTGCCCTAGGCTTAGCAGGTTGACTATAGCCTTGCCTGAGCTGTACCTACCGCTTTCAGGTATGTTGTATGCCTTTATCCAGTATGCCCTTCCGGCATTAGATATGCAGAGCAGATGGTCCTTGTTGTTGCATGTTAGTATCTCCTTTACGTAATCGCCTTCTGTCAGGTTTATGGCTATGACCCCACGGCCCCCTCGGCCTTGCTCCCTGAAGCTTGTTATACTCTGCCGCTTTACATAGCCTTTGTTTGTCATTATGACAGTGACACGCTCGTTGGTTATCATGTCCTCTTCGGTTATGTCCAGTGGTTCGTCGATGTTTAGTATTTCTGTTCGCCTGGCCTTGCCGAATTGCTTCTTCACATCAATTGTTTCCTCTTTTATTATTCGATCAACCCTTTCCGGCTGCTCTGTAATCGCTTTGTAGTATGATACCCTTGTTTCCAGGTCGGACTTCTCCTTGTTCAGGGACTCGTTTTCCAAGTGGGTAAGCCTGCTGAGCTTCATGTCAAGTATTGCATTTGCTTGTTTCTCAGAGAGTCCGTAATCTGACATTAGTTTTGCCCTTGCCTGCCCTATTTCCCCGCTTGCCCTTATGTCATTGATTATTTCGTCTATCCTATTTATCGCGAGCAGCAGCCCATCAACTATATGGAGCCTGTCGCCTGCCATCTTTAATTCATATTTGCTTCTTTTCAGCACAACTTCCCTCCTGTAATCAATGAATGTGGTGATCATGCTCAGTATGTTGAGGCTTTCCAGTTTCTTCCCAACTACAGCAAGGTTGATTATAGGAAATGTAACTTCCATTTGCGTGTGTTTGTAGAGCATATTTAGAATCTGCTCCGGGTTAGCATCCTCCTTAAGGTCTATAGTTATGTGAATGCCATGTTTATCGCTCTCGTCGCGCAGGTCTCTTATTCCGACTACACGTTTATCTCTGACAAGCTCAGCTATTGTTTGGATTAGCGCGGATTTGTTGACATTGTATGGAATTTCGCGTACTGTTATCTTTCTCTTCTTCTCGTCTATATCAGCTTTTGCCCTCACGGTAGTCTGGCCGCGTCCGTGCCTGTACCCGGCGTAAGCATTCTGTGACATTATTGCTATTCCGCCAGTGGGGAAGTCGGGGCCCTTTACTATTCCAAGTAGATCTTCTACGGTGGCTCCCTTGTGTTCAAGTACGTGCACTATGGCATCGCATATCTCGTTCAGGTTGTGTGGCGGTATGCTCGTAGCTACGCCTACGGCTATTCCAGAAGCTCCATTAACAAGCAGGTTGGGGATTTTAGAGGGTAATGTGCTGGGTTCTGTTTCCGTGTTGTCGAAATTAGGGGTAAAGTCCACAGTCTCCTTATCCAAGTCATTTAACATTTCCTCGGCAATCTTGGTAAGCCTTACTTCTGTATATCGCTGTGCGGCAGGAGGGTCCCCATCTATAGATCCCATGTTTCCCTGGCCTTCAACAAGCAGGTGGTGCATTGAAAAGTCCTGTGCCATCCTTACAAGTGCATCATAAACTGCAAGGTCACCATGCGGGTGGTATTTTCCTATTACTTCACCGACTATCCTTGCGCTCTTCTTTGTCGGAAGGTTGTGGAAATTCTTAAGGCCGTACATGCTGTAGAGTATTCTTCTCTGCACCGGCTTGAGCCCGTCCCTTGCATCAGGTATAGCCCTGCCTATGATAACGCTCATTGCGTAGTCGATGTAGCTTGTCTGCAGCTCATCGTCCAGTGGAACGTTTTTTGTTTCCCTCAAGGCATCACTATATGTCAAGCACCCTCACTTCTTCAGCGTGCTCCTGGAGGAACTTCCTTCTCTGGGGCACATCAACGCCCATCAGCACGGTGAAGAGCTGTTCTGTTCTCATTGCATCAGCTATCGTAACTTTTTTTAACATTCTAGTATCAGGATTCATTGTTGTCTCCCATAACTGCTCGGGGTTCATTTCTCCAAGACCTTTATACCTTTGGAGGTCTACCTTGTCCCCAACCTCTTTTCTTTTTGACAGTAATTCTTCCTCGCTATAGCAATAGTAGACTTCTTTGCCCTTAGTTATCTTGTAGAGTGGGGGCTGGGCTATGTAGATATTGCCTGCTTCTATGAGTTTCTTCATATACCTGTAGAAGAAAGTTAGGAGGAGGGTTCTGATATGACTCCCGTCAACATCTGCATCGCTCATCAGGATAATCTTATGGTATCTGAGGCCCTCGATGTTGAAGGATTCGTTTATACCTGCGCCGAATGCGGTAATCATAGCCTTTATCTCTGCGTTATCGAATATCCTTTCGTAATTGGCCTTTTCAACGTTAAGGATCTTGCCTCTTAATGGAAGTATGGCCTGTGTATTCTTGTCCCTGCCGCTCTTGCTTGATCCCCCCGCGCTCTCTCCTTCCACTATAAATATTTCAGTTTTTGTAGGGTCATCATAAATGCAGTCGGCAAGCTTCCCCGGCAGCACGGAGCTGTCAAATATGCTTTTCTTTCTTGCAAGTTCTCTGGCCTTTCTAGAGCTCTCCCTTGCATTGGCTGCCATAAGCGCCTTTTCGATTATCGCTTTGGCATCTACAGGATGCTCTTCAAGGTATGCAGACATGTTTGCGTAAACATCAGTTTCCAGGAGGTTCTTTACCCGGGTATTGCCAAGCTTTTCTTTTGTCTGACCTTCAAACTCCGGGTTCTGCATGAGTACGCTAAGTACGGCTGAAAGGCCCTCTCTTACATCTTCTCCGGTTACTTTTATTTCGGTCTTTATTGATTTACTCTTTGAGATATAGTTTAGTATAGCTCTTGTCAGGCCGCTATGAAATCCAATAACATGTGTCCCGCCTTCCGGGGTCCTTATGTTGTTTACAAAAGATTCCAGCCTTTCATCGTATGTGCTATTGTATTGCAGTGCATATTCTATTACTATGTCCCCTTCCTGCTGTTTTGAGCGTATTATGCTAGTAAGGGGGGCTTTGTCTGCATTGATGAACCTTATGAAATCTGAAATGCCGTCTGCAGATGTGTACGTCTGCGTTTCGTGCGGTTCAAATCTCTCATCTGTTAGTGTTATGCTTATTGAGGGATTAAGGAAGCTGGTGTACCTGAGCCTGTCTTTGAGCAAACCAGAGTCGAATGTGGTGGCAGGAAAAATCTCCTTGTCTGGCTTGAATTTTATTGTAGTACCAGTCCCACTTGAATCGCCCATCTGAGTAAGCTCTGATGTCGGGTTGCCCCTGCTGAAGGTTTGCTTATAGACATGGCCGTTCCTCTTGACGGTGACTTCTGTGAATTCGGAGAGTGCATTGACAACGGTTAGTCCGACGCCATGAAGCCCACCGGACACTTTGTATGCATCACCGGTAAACTTTCCGCCCTTATGGAGTGTTGTCATTATTACCTCGAGCGCACTCTTGTTGTACTTTGGCATTATGTCTACAGGTATGCCCCTACCATCGTCGGTCACCTCGGCCATGTTGACATCATTGTCCATGTAAAGGCGTATCTTGATGTTCTTAGCGTAGCCTGCCAGCGTTTCATCGACTGAGTTGTCTATAACCTCGTAAAGTAGGTGCAGAACCCCAGATGTGCCTGTAGAACCTATGTACATCGCAGGCCTTTTTCGTATCCCCTGCGCCCCCTCAAGGACAATTATTTTTGAAGCGTTATACTCGTCTGGATCAGTAGGCATTATATCGGCCGGTTCCATCAGAAGATTAGGTAGTAGTACGTAGCATTTTAAAGAATATAAAGCTTTGGAAAAGCTCTTTACAGCTAAATTGCAGATATAAAATCTGCGCTTTGTGTGGTGCGTTTTTTAAAGTAGCGTTTCATAATATAATCATGCCAAGATCTGTAAAGACTGTGATAATTCTAGGCGCGGCTGGCCGTGATTTTCATGATTTTAATGTATTGTTTAGGGAAGACGATGCCTACAATGTAGTTGCCTTTACCGCTAACCAGATACCGTTCATCTCGGGCAGGCCTTATCCTAAGGAATTAAGCGGAGAAATGTATCCTGACGGGATAAAGATTTATGATGAATCTGGACTGCCTAGCCTAATCAAGAAATATAGTGCGGATGTGTGTGTGATGGCGTATAGCGACCTCAGATATCAGGACGTTATGGACAAGGCAAGCATTGCAAACGCAAACGGAGCCGATTTTTGGCTTATTTCCCCAGAACATACAATGCTGAAATCCGTGAAGCCGGTGATAGCGGTATGCGGCGTTAGGACAGGAGTCGGAAAAAGCCAGACTTCGAGGTATGTTTCGCTTGCATTAAGAAAACTGGGCATGAAAGTTGCCATAATCAGGCATCCCATGCCGTACGGCATACTAAAAGACCAGGTACTTCAGAAGTTTGCCAGCCTCAAGGACCTGGACAAATATAAGACCACCATAGAGGAGCGCGAGGATTATGAACCGCACATAAAGAATGGTTTTGTAGTTTATTCTGGTGTGGACTATGAAAAGATACTCAGGCAGGCAGAGAAAGAGGCCGATGTGATACTCTGGGACGGAGGCAACAACGATGCGCCTTTTATAAAACCTGATTTGTTGATAGTTGTAGCTGATCCGCTCAGGGCGGGAAACGAACTGACGTATTACCCTGGAGAAACCGTTGCTAGGATGGCAGACATTCTTGTGATAAACAAGGTTAACAGCGCAAAGAATGAAGATGTTGAGAGGGTTGTGGCGGGATTGCGCCAGATCAACGGCAAGGCCAAGATACTTTACGCTGATTCCGTGATAAGTGTTGATAACCCTAATGGAATAAAGGGAAAGCGAGCTCTTTTAGTGGAAGATGGTCCTACAATAACTCACGGAGGCATGCTATTTGGTGCTGCAACTGTGGCAGCGAAGGAATATGGAGCAGGCAGCATAGTCAACGCAAAGAGGTATGCAGTAGGCACGCTTAAGGATGTATTCCAAAAATACACGCAGCTATCAGACGAGCTGCCTGCGGTAGGGTATAGCCCAAAGGAAGTCAGGGACCTTGAAGCTACTGTAAACTTGGCGGATTGTGACGTAGTAGTATCAGCTACACCGACAGATCTTAGACACATAATCAAGGCGAACAAGCCAATCGTGCAGGTCTATTACGAGTTAAAGCCACGTGGCGGAGGCCTTGACAGTGAATTGAAATTGTTCTCCAAAAAAGCAACTAAGCAATGATTATTAAGATGAGCTGGATAAATATTCTTGCTCATTCTCTGGGTCCGTAACTCAGCTTGGTCAGAGTGGCTGGCTCTTAACCAGCAAGTCGAGGGTTCAAATCCCCCCGGGCCCACAGGCATGCTATAACTTAGAGTAAGCCATGGGCTTTGCCAGCTTTACCGTGGAATTATATATAGAGGTTGTGCATGCATGCCACCATGATATCGAGAAATCTGCAGCTACGAATAACACTATGGCGAGAGGTGTGAATGCACCGGTTCCGCGTAGGAATGCCTCGATTATAGTAATAGTAACCACGGGGAGAAATGCCGTGATGTTTACCACAAGTATTGAGAGGGACTGGCCACTGAGTGATAGCCAGCTTATATTCATTGCCGTGTTGCGGTTAACCCTCTTATCGTTCATTACCTGCACTGAAATGGTATTGTTAAGATTTACCAGGTGGAGGACTATTGCCACTATAAATGCAACAGCCAGTGCAAAACCATACAATATGCTTGCAGATGCTACTATGTGAAATACTATCAGAATTATCCAGACATAGAGTATAGGAACCACTGGCCCCAGATAATTCAACGACATGGCTATTGGGCTTGCAATGTTTGTGTTTTTGAGCTTTGCAGTAATGGATTTTGATCTTGCATCCAAAGGCGCCACGAGAAAAGCATCTAGGACAAAGAATACGATAGAATACACAATTAATGCAGTGGCTGTGTGGGGTAGCAGTGCAAGGAATATGAATGATGTAAGGATGAGACTCCCCACTAAATTAACAATTAGCACCAGGGAATTCCTTGCCATTGCGTCAAATCCTGATTTCAGGATTGCCTGCGCAGATATGCTGGGCACCGTTACATGCATGAACTGGTCTTTCCTATCCTCACTGAATTTGTGGGCCTGCAACTTTCTCCTTTCGGATCTGGTTATAGGCATCTTATCTACTTGTCAATAGGCAATACTATGGTCGGGCCTCCTTTGGATGCCCCAATGGCTTTTGTGCCTACATACTTGATTGCTGTGCCTATGGCCGTGACTTCCATCCAGCTCCCCATAGGTATTACATTAAGCTTTACTTCTACAACACCATCAGCGCCGAGTTTGGAAGCTTCCTCCTTCATCCTTCCTAGCGCCATCTCTCTTGCGTTGTACATTAGCTCTGTAATCTGAGGGACTTCGCCCTTGGCCATGCCCTTCACTGCACTTCCAAGACCGCCTACAACACCCATGCTGTATACGGAATTACCGAGGACGAGGCCCACAGGCATGTAGCCTTTGTCAAGAAGCAGCCAGAAATCAGATGTGCTCAGGTCGCTTGTAAAGACATCTTTGTTGTCGTTGGCTGACATAGAACCTGTTTTAATTGTACGGCAACGAATAAAAAGGTTCTTGCATATCTATGTGTGGTTTGTTATGGTTTCTCTGCTCGGCATTATATCCGTAATAATTGCTGTGATATTCGTTCTTTTAGGATTGATTCTGTTGGTTGCGGGGTCGCTCTTAGGCTTAGTATTTTTGATATTTGCCTTTGTGCTTGCCTTTTTAGGGATAGCTATGCTTAATGCCCCAACCATGCCGAATTTACAGGTTATCGGAAATAGGTATACAGATACAATATATCCAACAAGCATTCGCAACACAACGCAAGCAAGTAGCAATTTGGGACCTGCAAACACGTTCCTAGGACGGAAAAACGCGCAACGGGCATATCTTCTGCCGTTGATTTTGGGGTTAATATACCTACTCACAAACTGGTTTTTAGGAGTTTTGATGTTGATCGTTGCGGCATGGTTGTTCCTCAACCCCGCCGTAGGGCGTAAAACACAGCAGTTTAGGATAATGCCGTCCTATACAGGATTTCAGGGCATTGATTCTGATGGGTTTGAGTAGTAAATTAAGAATTACCAGAAGATTGATTACCAAAATAACAAATATATGTAGTTATGTTGTTTACAAAACACAAGTATATATAGTAGTTATGCGTAATATACATTGAATGGTGTGCAGGCGTTATGCCTGCAACAATTATATATGGAACCTGCCATTTTATGGCTGAGGCGATTTTATGCAGAAAAAGACCAAATTTTCGAAAAAGAGCAAGCCAGAGTTGAGCACCGGTAGGAAGCCTGGGAAGAAGCCGAGCAAGGCCGTGGCAAGGAAAGCTGCAGTGCATAAGAAACCTACCAAGATCCCACATAAGATTAGAAGCAAGGCTGTTGTGAAGAAGAACGACGCGGCTGCAAAAAGAGTCGTGGCACAAGCAGTAGACCAGCAAGGAAGCGCAGATGAATTGATGAGGATAAAGGATGCAAACCAAATAATTTCAGGAGAGTTGTTCTCAGAATTTGTCGTGAAGAATGTGGGCAAGCAGGGAGTAGAATTGGCAAAGACGCTAAATGCATCACCACATACCGATGACAAACTTGCATCTAGGATGGATATCAAGGTAAACGAAGTTAGAAGGATGCTCAACGTGCTGAACGGCTACGGCATAACAAGGTATGATATAAACAAGGATGGAAAGGGATGGCTTACGTTCAAGTGGTACTTGGATAGGGAGAAGCTGACTGCTTTCCACGGTGTCTTGCAGGAAAAGCAGAATGGCCAAAAAGTCAACCTTCAGGAGAACTGCAATGATTTTTTTTATTGTGATTCGTGTTATAAGAACCAGAAACTTATCCTGCCGTTCGATTCTGCGTACGAGCTCAATTTTAAATGCGAAGGTTGTGGAAAGATTCTAGGAGTTCTCAACAAAGAACAGGCAAATGCACTATTTACATCAAATAGTAAGCCCAGCATATAATTTCTAATTTGCGTTTAGGCACGTTCTACGCAAAACAAGCCCCAGTAGCACAGAGAAGGCTTTATATAAAAGCGCGGGCAAAAAGAAACATATCAAAGCGGGGTAGGGTAGCATGGAGTGCCCGCCGGGCTCATAACCCGGAGACCGATGGTTCAAATCCATCTCCCGCTATTTTATCTTTAAACAAAAACAACACCAGGACCCCACAGTTCCACTATTCGTGTTTTTGTAATATAATATATACCTTATCTATGTCATTAATAGATTATACACAAACGCGTTTTGTTTTTACAAATAAAAGCGGAAGTGTGGTGTACGGCTAGGTGTTTTTACGGAAACCATAATTCAAACGGAGTTTTTGTTCTCTAGGCTGGCAGAAGAGAAAAAAACAGGCGAGCTCCTTCCGTTGCCCGCAAGTTTTTATAGGGACGTTGAAGAAACAATAAAGAAACACGACAAAACAGGAACTCCTGCAGAACAGCAGAATAAACAAACTATACTCAACATGCTAAAGGCCAAAAGAACACAGAAGATACTCATATACATAGCATACGGAAAGCCGATCCCCACACAACTACCCTCAGAGGAGGAAGCACTCTATTACCAAATACTAAAAACACTGAACAAAGAGGCTAATATTCCAAGAACCGCGAAAATAAGGATACTTATAAATATACCAGAAATCATAACTACTCAAGGGAACAAAATCGGCCCCTACCAAGAAGGAGAAGTTATTCAGATGGAGGATTCCGGAGACGCCGAATTCGTCATCAATAACAAAATAGGGGAAATAATAAGCTGATATTATGAAAATAGAAAAAGAAATAACTACGTACTGCAAGTTCTGCAACAAGCACACAAAACACGGCGTAAAGATATACACCAAAAAACAAACATCGGGACTCAGCATCGGCACAAGAAGGCACAATCGCGCCATACGCGGCTACGTGGGAAGCGTAGAGCCTAAAATACACCCGAAGAAGCTTGGAAAGAAACAGAAGGTAATGCTGCAATGTGCCGATTGCAAGAAAGTTACTGATCGTGTATTCGGACTTCGTACGAAGAAAAAGATAGAGATAAAGCGCTGATCCGATGATATACCCGAAAGAGCTTCCAGACACAGGCGAGCTCGTCATCGTCAAGGTAAGCAAAATAATGCCCCATGGCGCATATTGCTCCCTTCAAGAATACAATGCAGATGCGTACCTGCCCATATCTGAGATAGCTTCAGGATGGATAAAAAACATACATGAATTCATAAAAGAAGGCCAGAAGGAGGTTGCAAAGGTAATATTTGTTGACAAGAGCAAGAAAGCAATAGACATATCGTTTAAGAAGGCAACTTCTGGGGAGAAGAAGAACAAGATAACCGAGTATAACCTGGAAAAGAGAGCCGAGGGAATATTCAACAAAGCCCTGGCCGGTTCCAAAAGCGAGGGCAGGAAAGCAGAGATACTCAAAGAAGTGTCTCAGAGAGAGCACACATACAACGATCTGATAAACGATATATTCGAAAACAAGGATCCTCTATCAGGCATGAAGGATAAGGAGTTCAAACAGGCCCTGTATGATCTTGTATTCAAGACGATCAAACCAAAAACATACACTGTGTCATACACTGTCGAACTTACCACTACCGATACGAAAGGGGGGATAGAACTCATAAAAGAGGCGCTCTCTGCAATAGAACAGAAGGGCGTTGAAGTGCTCTATCTCGGAGCCCCGCACTATCGCCTCCAGGCAGAGGATTCCAGCTATCCGAAAGCCGAAGACAAGATAAAGGCCGCCGAGGCGGTGCTGGAAAAATACAACAAGAGGATAGCCTTTGCGATAAGAAGCAACAAGGGTGCGGTAAATGGATAAGACAAGCATATACTACAACAACAAGCAGAAACTCAAGAATCCGGTGCTTATAGTGGGTTTGCCAGGAATTGGTACTGTGGGAAGCCTGGTAGGCGAGCACCTGAGGAACACGCTTAAGGCGAAAAGGCTTGCAACTTTATACTCACCTCACTTCCTACACCAAGCCATAATGATGAAGAACGGAGGGCTCCGACTAGCCAGCAACAGGTTTTACTCTTGCATAAACGAAAAGACCGGGCAGAGTATAGTGATCCTTGTAGGAGATATGCAGGCCGGCACACCCGAAGGCCAATATGAGATCAACGAAAGGATAGTAAGATTCTTCAAGTCTCTTGGCGGCAGCACTGTATATACTGTTGGCGGTTACAACATAAGCACCCAATACGTTAACAAACCCCGTGTATTCGGGGTTGCCACTGACAAGGAAACAAGAGAGAACCTGAAGAAGGAGGGCGTAATCATTGGCCAGGCAGCCGGTGCTGTGTGGGGATCGGCTGGGCTTATAGTAGCATTTTCCAAAGAGCATGGAATGCACGGTGCATGCCTGATGGGCGAGACAGGAATGCTTGAAATAGATGCCAACGCCGCTAAGGCCGTGTTGGAAAAGCTGAAAAGCATGCTAAAGCTTGACATTGACCTATCAAGCATAGACAAGATAAAGGCAGAGACAGAAAATCTCCTGAAAGAGATGGAGAAAGCAGGGGGCGCACCGGGGGATCAGCAGCCGCCGCCGCCATCGCAACCGCTTCCATACATACGATAGTAGCGCAGTAACTGCCTTTACCTATGGCCTTTAAATTCTTGCATAAAGTTACTTTTGCAGTATGCCAAATAGAATGCGTTTGAATAAAGCGTATAACAAAATCCATTGGCTGCGCTTTTCACTGGTATTTTTTGCCCTCCTGAATGTTGCTAGCCATCTATTCGCAAGCCCTGGCGCCAACAGCCAAGTTACCTTCTGGCTGGAAACAGAAGTCGCTTTCTATTCAATAATAGGGATTGTATACCTGCTAGGATTAAGGGTGTGGTACATGCCCGCACTGCTGTATAGTATTCTAAACATAACTATATTCTTCATTTCAGCGTTTGTGATACTTCCTGGAATAACGACACAGGTGCTTGTAGGCCACATACAGTTCGCACAGTATGGCTACGGAAGAGGCATATCCCTCATAGCATGGGTATATCTTATAATATTCGGTGCGCTGGCTTTAAAGTACGACAAAGGATCCGAAGTAAACGTATTGCTGGCTAGAAGCTAGTCGAATCGTTCTTAATTTACATCTGCTTAGCGCCGTTGCACATAATTGTCAAAACCGTTTTTTCTGTAAAATAAGTTTACCAATTAAACGCACTCCCTGCTTGCCCACCGCTTACATGTAAAATAAGAAAATCTAAAAAGTAATAAAACAGGTGCTATCTTAATACACATACTGTAAAATATGGGATGCTATGATGCGCCAATAATCTAGCCTGGTAGGATCCGAGCTTCCCAAGCTCGATGCCCGGGTTCAAATCCCGGTTGGCGCATAATCACAGGCAATATTTATAAGAGGGGAAAACCTGATACCTAGTGATATTCATGGCAACTAGACAAAGACCAATGAACATGAAGCAGATCCTTGCAGTAGGCATGGGCGTGCCTGAGGATAAGGCGATAAAGGAGGTAAGCCCCAGGGGCGAGCAGCTGTGCCTTCCAAAACCAAGGCCTGTAACCAGAGAGCCAGAAGGCGATGCCACAGACAGCATACTGATCTGGTAATCCACAAAATAATAAACCTGGCTACTTGCTTCCCTTCAGGCCATTGCCTGTCTGGAGCTTAGATTCCGGTAGGCTTTAGCATACAGAATCACAGCTGCCTGGCGCGGTATCATACAATAAGCGATTTTATGAGATCGCGTGTCTTCTCTGCAGACAGTCTCAGGGCATCTAGCTCGGGCCCTGATATCTTGAATTCGAGTATTTTCTCCACGCCCTTCTTTCCGAGGATCAGAGGCACGCCTATGAAAACGTCGTTTATCCCGTATTCCCCTTCAAGGTATGCGGAGCAGGGCAGTATCTCCTTCTTGTCAAGTGTCACTGAAGCCACCATCTGGGCAAGGGCCGATGCGGGAGCGTAGAAAGCGCTTGATTTCTCAAGCTTGATTATTTCTGCACCACCATCCCTTGTGCGCTTTACAAGTGCATCGAGGTCATTTGCAGGTACTAGGTCATCTACCGATTCTTCCCCGATCCTGGTATGCTGTATAGATGGGACCATAAGGTCCCCATGGCTTCCGAGCACCAGCGCGCCGACGCTCTTAACGCTGACCTTAAGATATTGAGATATGAAAGACCTAAAACGCGCGGAGTCCAATATGCCTGCCTGGCCCACAACCCTTTGTTTTGGGAATCCGCTCGCCTTCATTGCCACATATGCCATTGGGTCAAGTGGATTTGTAAGCACTATTATTATCGAGTCCGGGGCGTATTGTTTTGTTGCTTCAGCCGCAGACTTAACTATTGCCGCGTTTGTATTAAGAAGGTCATCCCTCGACATGCCTTCCTTCCTCTGTGCACCGGCAGTTATTACAACAACATCGCTGTCCTCAATGTCCTTGTAGTCTCCCGTGCCGGAAACCTCAGAATCAAATCCCTCAACCGGGGCGCTCTCCATTATATCTAGAGCTATGCCCTTGGCTGTGTCTGCAGTCCTGTTCCAGAGAACAACGTCACACAAATCTTTGTAAGCAAGGAGCTGTGCAAGCGTAGATCCTACCCTGCCAGCGCCTATTATCGATACCTTTGCCATTTACTCCCTTGTTAAGAATTTAGCCGCAACATATCTTAATATCCCCCCGGCTTTATAATACTCGAGTTCCATTCGCGTGTCTATCCTGCTCTCCACCTCCGCAGATCTCTGCCTGCCTGTGCCCTTATCAATGAATCTCATGGTAAGCTTGCCCCCTGGAGCCATATCAGCAGGTATGTCTATGTCTATGCTCTTCGAGAAGTCAATGCCCAGGGTCTTGGCATTCTCGCCTCTCGAGAACTGCAGGGGCAGCACGCCCATGCCTATCAGGTTGCTCTTATGTATCCTTTCATAGCTTTCTGCTATTATGGCGCGCACTCCCAGCAGCAGCGGTCCCTTCGCAGCCCAATCCCTAGAGCTTCCGGATCCGTATTCCTTTCCCGCAATTACCACAAGCGGAATCCCCTCGGCAGAGTATCTCATCGCGGCGTCATATATCGGCATCACCTCCCCATCAGGGTAGTGTGCAGTGAATCCTCCTTCCTTTCCATTCGCGAGCTCGTTTACAAGTCTATTGTTGGCAAACGTGCCACGCATCATCACTTCGTGATTGCCCCTCCTCGATCCGTAGGTGTTGAAGTCAGCGGGCCTGACCCCCAGCGATGAGAGGTATTTTCCGGCAGGGCTATCCACACCAATCGCGCCAGCAGGGGAAATGTGGTCTGTGGATATGGAATCGCCAAGCACAGCAAGCACTCTTGCCCCATTTATGCTCCTCATGCTTCCTACCTCGCCTCCGAAGAACGGCGGCAAGGCAATGTAAGTGCTTTTACTGTCCCACCTGAAGAGATTGCCGTCAAACCCGGAAATGCCATTCCAGTATGGGTTCACATCCCATATCCCTTTCCCATATTCCTTGGCAAACATGCTACTCTCAAGGGCCTTTGACATGGCCTCATCAATCTCCTTGCTGGACGGCCATATGTCCTTAAGATAGACATCATTGCCCTGCGGGTCTTTGCCAAGCGACTCATTTACAATGTCCTTGAATACAGTTCCCGCAATGGCAAAGGCTATTAAAAGAAGCGGAGACATCAGGTAATTGGCGTGCACATCCCTGTGTATCCTTGCAGCATAGTTCCTGTTTCCAGAGAGCACAGCCACAACATCAATGCCGTTCTTGTTTATTGCGTCACTCTGTTTTTCTATAAGAGGCCCGCTGTTTCCTATGCACGTTATGCATCCGTAACCCACAAGCCCGTACCCGAGGTCCTTGAGGGGTTTGAGCAGGCCTGCCTTATCCAAGTAGTCTACAACCACCCTGGATCCCGGCCCCAAGCTTGTCTTTACCTTACGCGTGTTGACTTTCAATCCGTGCTCAAGAGCCTTCTTGGCTAGTATGCCTGCACCTAGCATAACATACGGATTACTTGTATTAGTGCAGCTCGTTATTGACGAGATTACGACATCACCGTCGCTCAGTGTAGTTTCATACCCATCGTCATAGGAAATCCTTACAGTATTTATCTTTCTCCTCACCGGACCTTCCGGCGCCTTTGCTTCCTGTACGACAGCTCCTTCAGAGGTCCATCTTGTTGAATCCTTCACGCTGATCTGGCTCTCCCGGGGCTTGCTCTTCAGTAAGAATGTATCCTCGAAATCCCTGCCTATGCTACTTACTGGGAAAGCTTGTTTTGGCTGGCTCGGCCCGGACACCGAAGGCTCTATGCTTGTCAGGTCAACCTCCATGACATCGCTAAAATCCACGTTTTTGTAGTCAATATTGAACATTCCCTGAGCCGTGAAATATTTCCTCACCAAGTCCACCTGATCCTTGCTCCTGCCTGTGAATTCCATGTACCTCAGTGTTTCCTCGTCTACTGGAAACACAGCAACGGTTGCGCCATACTCTGGGCACATGTTGGAGAGCGTAGCGCGATCTGGCAAGGAGAGCGAGCCTACCCCATCACCGAAGAACTCTATGAACATGTTGACAACCCCCTTCTCCCGTAATAACCGTGTCATTGTCAGCGCAAAGTCAGTTGCCGTGACCCCTTCCCTTAGCCTGCCTGAAAGTTTCACCCCAAGGACCTTTGGCATTATCAACGGAACCGGCTCACCCAGCAGTGCAGCCTCGGCCTCTATGCCGCCAACCCCGAACCCCACTACCCCAAGCGCGTCTATCATGGTGGTGTGCGAATCCGTGCCTACAAGAGTATCTGGAATAGCAAGATCCCCCGAAGATGTTTTTCTCACGGTAACGCATGTTGCCAGATATTCCAGATTAACCTGATGGCAAATGCCAGCAGAGGGCGGGAAAACCCTGAAAGCATCAAATGCCTGCTGGGCCCATTTCAGCAATTGATATCTCTCCCTGTTCCTTTCTATCTCCTTTTCCTGGTTTATCGAGAGCGCATCGGCGACGTTGAAGGCGTCTACCTGTACTGAATGGTCTATAACCAGATCTGTAGGTATGACAGGCTCTATCTTATCAACATCAATGCCCCTCTCTGCAAGATATTGCCTCATGGCTGCAAGGTCAACCACCGCAGGCACTCCTGTAAAATCCTGCATGAGCACACGAGATATCCTGAAGGGGATTTCACGCTCTTCAGGAGCAGCAGCATTCCATGTCGCAAGAGCACGTACGTCTTCCTCCGTTATCGCCTTGCCATCAAGGCTCCTCGCAAGCGATTCAAGAACTATGCGCAATGAGTATGGCAGCCTGCCCACATTGCCAAACCCCTTCCTCTCCAGCTCCGGAAGCGAGAAATACAAAACACTGCGTCCGCCACCAAGGTCTAGGCTTTTTAGTATCCCCACCAAGTCAGCTATCTTATCCCCAGCATCCATACTCATAATAAAATGTATAGTAATAAATTCGTTGCCGTGCCTGAAGACGCACTTTTTATCCTGCGACCACGCGCATTTCCAGAAAAATTACTGAGCTCCGCTAAAGGCTTAATAACATGAGCGTCCCATACGGGTCTGGTGGCAATATGGCTGACGAACATGTAATAAACAAAGGCCTTGAGGGAGTCTATTTCACTGAATCTGCAATATGCAAAGTTGATGGCCAGGCTGGAAAGCTTTACTACCGCGGCTATTCTATAGAGGAACTGAGCAAGAACTCCAATTTTTCAGAGGTGGCCTTCCTCCTTCTCCATGGCAGGCTCCCGAACAGCAGGGAAATGCTCGAATTCAATCAATCCATGGCCAAAGAGCGCGGCCTGCCCGAGGGAATGGTAAGCTACATAAAAGAAAACGCCCAGAAAATGCACCCCATGGACGTGCTCCGCACATGCGTTTCCATGCTGCCTGCATATGATACCGAGGCATACGATAGCTCTCCTGAAGCCAATTTCAGGAAGAGCGTGCGCATAATATCCAAGAGCGCAAGCATCGTTGCCGCGATCGGCAGGGCACGGGCAAACAAGAATTATGTGGCCCCCGATCCGTCGCTGGGACACGCGGAGAACTTCCTGTACATGCTGAACGGAGAGAAACCAAGGCCTGAAATGGTTAAGATACTAGACATAATGCTCATACTGCATGCTGAGCACAGCTCAAACGCGTCAACCTTCGGTGTGATAGTTGCAGGCTCCACCCTTGCGGATCTCTATGCTGCAATTACCGCAGGAGTAGCTGTGCTCAAGGGGCCCCTACACGGCGGCGCCGACGAAGCAGCATTGTCAATGATGTACAGCATCGGCAAGCCTGAGAACACTGAGAAATATATAGAAGATGCACTTGCAGGCAAGCAGAAGATAATGGGCTTCGGGCATCGCGTATACAAGACATACGACCCCAGGGCCAGGATAGTCAGGGACTACCTCGAATCGCTCCAGGCAAACAATTCCGATGAGCTCAAGACACTCTCCCAGATAGCCGTGCGTGCAGAGAAGCTAATGATAGACAAGCTCGGGGCATCGAAAGGCATATGGCCCAACATAGACTTCTTTTCCGGTCCCGTATACATTTCCATAGGCATACCAAAGGAGCTCTTCACCCCGCTCTTTGCTGTGGCAAGGACCTCGGGCTGGTGCGCGCATATGCTCGAATACTGGCAGAATAACAGGCTGCTGAGGCCCCTTGAGCAGTACACAGGTCAGCTCGACCTTCCATATGTCGAGATAGGCAAGCGTTGACTATTCTTTAATATAATCCACAACTGCGTCTGCGAATTCAGATGTGCCTAAGGGCCTGGCATGCAAACCAGCAGCAAGGTCCTTTGTTACTTTCCTTGCCTTTATTGCCTTCTCAACCGCATTCCAGATTGTGTAGCCAGCCTCCTTCCAGCCTATATACTCAAGCATAAGTTTTCCTGCAGAAATCGCGCCCATCGGGTTGGCAACATTCATGCCTGCATACTTAGGCGCAGTTCCATGAACCGGCTCGAACATGGCGCTTGAGTCTCCTGCGTCAATGCTTCCGAGCACTCCTATGTTGCCTATCAGAGCCCCGGCCGCATCGGATATGTAGTCGCCATTTACGTTGGGTGCAAGTATTATGTCATATGCTTCTGGCTTGAGGATTATCTGCTGCAGCAGGTTGTCCGCTATCCTGTCCTTGATGAGTATCCTGCCTTTCGGGACAACACCCCTATGCCTTTTCAAGACCTCTTCCTCGGTCACTACTTTGCCCTTGTAAAACTTCGCCGCTGTCTCATAGGCCCATTCCCTGAACGCGCCTTCGGTGTACTTCATTATGTTGCCCTTGTGCATTATCGTTATCGATTTCCTTTTATTCATTATGGCGTAATCAATAGCTGCCTTGGTTATCCTTACTGTCTTGGCCTTGCTTATCTGCTTTATCCCCAGGCCTGCGTCGCCCTCCAGCTCTACGCCAAGTGACTTGCGAACCATCTCCCTTAACTTGGCCGCCTCAGCGCTCTTGTATTGCCACTCTATTCCCGTGTACAGATCATCCGTGTTTTCGCGGAATATTACCATATCCACGCCTTTCGGATCCGCGAGCGGGCTTGGCACCCCATCAAGGTGTTTTACAGGGCGTATATTTGCATAGAGGTCCAGCGCCACTCTCAGAAACACATTTATCGACCTGAAGCCGCTGCCCACTGGGGTTTCAACAGGCCCCTTGAAGAGCATACCTGCTTCCTTTATGTGTCTTACCGAGGTATCTGGAATCCTTTTCCCGAACCTTCTCATCGCCTTGCTGCCTATGTATACCTCCTCCCACAACACTTTCCTCTTCCCGCGGTATGCCTTCTCGACACCTGCATCTATTACCCGTCTTGCCGCATCAATCACTTCAGGCCCAACTCCGTCACCCTCGGCAAACAGTATGCGCTTTGTAAGTATCCCACCTTGCATGATACTATTTGCAAAAGTAAAGTCTTATAACCTTTCAACAAATCTATATTCTGAGATAATGGTGTGGCACAGGAGAAATATGCATGCCCAGTCGGCCATAGAGTACCTTGCCACCTACGGATGGGCTATTCTCATACTGGCAATTGCCTTGGGCGTCCTTTATTTCCTTGGAGTATTCAATTCTAATGCCTATACAGCAAAAGCGTCTCCATATTCGTGCACCGTTTCAAGGCCTTACGGACCTAATTCTACTGCGTACATGACATTAAGTGGCGTATGCGATAACGAAGTACCTGAATACGTGGCAAAGTTCAACGGATACACAAGTTCTATTAATATGGGAAACGGTTTCGGTAGCAGGCCTGCTGCAATTTCTGTAACTTTGTGGATATATCCTTCAAACGTACCGCCAGGAGAAGAACTTCCTTTTACTGATGAATGGGCGCAACAGGTATCCTGGGGCAATTCTGGTTGTTCAGGGGGTGGTGGCTGCATTGGTGGGACAACAAACGGCGGAGATTGGATATATGACCCGATAGGTCTTCCTACTGGCAAATGGTATTTCATTGCATTGACTGGTTCAAATTCAATCGGTGACATACTTTATATAAATGGCATAGAGGTTGCATCAAACACCCTCGGTACTGTAACTAGCGGAGGCAGCAGCATCTGGATGGGTAGTACGGGTGAGGCAAACGGCGGTGCCGGATGCTGCAACTATGCTTATTATGGTGACATATCAAATGTCCAGATCTACAACATCTCGCTTTCAGCAAACGATATCCACGCACTCTACCTTGAGGGAATCGGCGGCGCTCCGATAGACCTGCCCAACCTTGTCGGCTGGTGGCAGCTTAATGGCAACTCTAATGACACTTCCGGGAATCTCAATAACGGCGTTTCTAACAATGTTATTTTCACAAATACGTGGTACAACACGTATTCCTGACCTCTACCAGTTCTTATCACAGTCATTGGCATATATAAGATCAATCAATTCTCATTCACGTTCAAACCATGCCCAAAGAGATTTAGCCACAGCAATGCAATCCAATACTAAGTGCCTTGCACGACTACCATAACATATTAATCAATTGCATCAGATTATTACTCAGTCAAGCCCGTGATTGCGAATGTATGGAAAGGAGATAACTAAAATCCTTGATGAGAAGGGAATAAAGATCTGGGACACGGTACGCATCGAGAAGTCCGGGATATCATACGAAGGCATACTAATGCCCCGCACCGAGGCAGGCGATGAGAATACGCTTGTGGTAAAGCAGAAAGACGGCTATAATATCGGGATAGGCATAAAGGGCGCCAAAGTCGAGAAGGTCGCGTCTTCAGTTCAGAAGCCAGAGCCTATGCTCCAAAAAAAGAAGGCCTCACCAGGTCTTTCAAGAGTCTCGCTGCTCTATACTGGCGGTACAATAGGCAACAAAGTCGACTATAAGACTGGAGGGGTTTATGCACTGACAAAACCTGAGGAGTTGCTTGAAGAGGTACCGCAGCTTGCCGGCATAGCAAACATAGACCCGCAGAAAATATCCAGCGTTGCCAGCGAAGACATGGCAGCCAGCAACTGGGCAAAAATAGCAGTTGAATCTGCAAAAGCCTTAAATTCCGGATCCAAAGGGGTCATAATCACGATTGGCACAGATACAATGCATTACGCCTCTGCGGCCCTGAGCTTCATGCTTGAAGGCCTTACCGGTCCAGTTGTGCTGACAGGAGCTCAAAGGAGCTCCGACCGCGGCTCGAGCGACGCATTCCAGAATCTCATCTGCTCTGCCCATATCGCTGCCAAGTCGGACATAGCGGAAGTTGGGATATGCATGCACAGCACAAGCTCCGACGGGAAGTGCAGCTTCATCCGCGGCACAAAGGCAAGGAAGATGCACACCTCGCGCAGAGACGCATTCAAGCCTGTGAACTCTAGGGCTATTGCATATGCTGATGTCAATGGAGAAATACAGTATACCAGCGGGTATTCGCGAGTAGGGGGAAGCAGCAAGGTTAAAGCGCGAACCGGATTCGATGAGAAGGTCGCACTTGTCAAGGCATACCCAGGCTCGGATCCCGGAATAATAGATTATTACACAGGAAAAGATTACAAAGGCATAATAATCGAGGGCACGGGCTTGGGTCACGTACCGAATTTCACCGACGAGAAAGCCAAGTCATGGCTGCCGGAGATAAACGACGCGATAAGCAGCGGGGTGATAGTGGGAATGACCTCGCAGTGCCTCTACGGCAGGGTCAACCCAAACGTATACAGGACGCTGCGCATGCTTAGCGCTGCAGGCGTGGTGTACTGCGAGGATATGCTTCCAGAGGTCGCATACGTAAAACTCGGTTGGCTCCTTGGCAACTTCAAAGCGGACATTGCAAAGGAAAAACTCGGCAAGAACCTCGCGGGGGAAATAACAGGAAGAACATTATACGAAGAATTCATTGATTGAGAGGCTACTTTATGACTGATGGAAAACAATACTACAAAGATATAGGATTCATGTGCGGCCTGGAGATACACCAGAGGCTCGCCACTTCAGAGAAGCTCTTCTGCTCTTGCACGGCAAGGCTCCCTGCTCCAGAGGAGAAAAACAGTGCAGTGATAACGAGGCGCCAGAAGGCGGTTGCCGGAGAACTCGGCCTGGTTGACAGGGCAGCCAAGTTCGAGGAGGAGAAGGCGCGAGAGTTCGTTTATGAGATAAACGAGAATCACGCATGCCTGGTTGACCTCGACGAGGAGCCTCCGCACGAGATGAACGGCGAGGCGCTTGCCATAGCCCTCTCCATGGCCTCGAGCATGTCAATGCATGTGCCTGAAGAGATCCAGCCGATGCGCAAGCAGGTCGTTGACGGGAGCAATCCAAGCGGATTCCAGAGGACCACGAAGATAGGCATGGACGGGCACATAGATCTTGGCAGCCACAAAGTCAACATAACCTCTATGTTCATTGAGGAAGAGTCTGCTGGAATAGAGACCAGCGCACCAGGGAAGATAATATATGACACAAGCAGGATAGGAATTCCGCTGATTGAGATAGACACTGATCCCTACATAAGGTCTCCTGAGGAAGCCAAGGAAGTGGCGCTCAAGCTTGGCATGATGCTCAGGCTTACCGGAAAGGTGCAAAGAGGCATAGGCTCCATCAGGCAGGATGTCAACGTCTCCATAAAAGGCGGGGCCAGGGTGGAGATTAAGGGCCTGCAAGACCTCGATGCCCTTGACAAATTCATAGAGAACGAGGTGCTGAGGCAAGAGAGGCTCATAGCCATAAAAGAGGAGCTCAGCTCAAAGAAGAGCGTTAGCCTAGGCGCGCCAAAAGAGGTCACTGCAATACTGAGAGGAACAAAGGCAAAGATAATTGCCAACGCCATCGGCTCCGGAGGAATAGTTATGGGCTTCGCGCTGCACGGCTTCGCCGGAGTGCTTGGGAAGGAGGTGAATCCAGGCAGGCGCCTCGGGAGCGAGATAAGCGACTACGCCAAGATGGGCGGAGTAAACGGCATAATGCATAGCGACGAGAATCTTGAAGGATACGGCCTATCCAGGGAAGAGATCGAACTTGTGCGCAAGGAGCTTGGCGCGGGAAAGGAAGGCGCATTCATACTCATCTCCGGGAAGAAGGATTCTGCGTCAACTGCAATAGGATTTGCATCGGACCGGGCTAAAGCCGCAATTGAGACCGGTGTGCTGCTTGAGACGCGCGGTGCGATCAACAACGATGCGCATACAACGCGCTTCCTCAGGCCCCTTCCAGGAGGCTCAAGGATGTATCCCGAGACCGACGCACGCCCGATAAGCATAACCGATGACATGCTAGCCAGGGCCAAGCTAGATGCGCCTGACATAGACAAGGCAAAGAAACAACTTGAAAAAGATCTTGGCAACGGCACTATGGTAGAGCAGCTCCTGCTCTCCCCGCGCCTGCAGGCATACAACGATATTGTTGCCAATACCAATGCGGACAGGGCATTCGTGGCTAACACGCTACTGCAAAAATTCACAGAGCTCCGAAGGTCTGGTTTCAATGTGGATTCGGTAAGCACCGGGAGGATGATAGAAATATTCAACGCTTACGTAGCGGGTGCAATAACCAAGAACGGCGTAGAGGATCTCCTCAAGGCCATTTCCGCAAAGGACCAGCCTGTGCCTTCTGCCATAAGGGAGCGCAGGATAGAGCGCATTACAGGCTCTGCGCTTAAAAAACTCGTAGAGCAGGCAAAGGAGTCTGGAAAAACCGATAAGGAAGCAATAGTAACGGAGATAATGTCAAAGCACAGGCTCAATGTAGACGGCGAGGAACTAAACAAGATGCTAAAACAGGCGAAAACATGAAATATACAATTGTAGGGGATGATATGCAGTCCCTAAGAATAGACTTCGAGACGAACGAGGCGGCATATGCAGACTCAGGGACGTTGATAAGCAAGGACGACACCGTAATAATGAACCCGCGTGCAGTTGGGGGCATACTAGGCATGCTGGAAAGGAAGGCCACAGGCGCCACCGCGCTGCTCACCGAGTTCAGGGCAAAAGGCGGACCGGGCCATATGCAGGTTGCCGGATTATTTCCGGGCAAGATAATCGCTATAGATCTTGCTGCAGGAGAGACATTTGCAGCGGAAAGGCTCGCATTCCTGGCAGCAGAGGAGTCAGTCAAATTCGATATACACATAACCAACCTGTCAGGAGGCATGTTTGGAGGCACCGGTTTCATACTGCAGAATTTCACCGGCCCGGGCAAGGTATTCATACACGTAACCGGAGACATGATCGTGCACAACCTTGACGGGACCAAGGCCGTGGAAGTGGATCCGGCACACATCGCAGGTTTCGACGGCTCCCTGCAATACAAGATACGCTTTGTGGACAACATAAAGACCGCAATGTTCGGCGGCGTAGGCCTCTTCCTCGCCACATTCACCGGCAAGGGCAGGCTGATAACGCAGACGATATCGAGGTACAAGCTTGCCTCAGAGATATACACCGAGGGCAAGGAGCAGCAGTCGAAGAACAAGTAGCAGGGTATTAGCATGAAGGGAAGCGTTTACCGTATACAAACTTACAAACTTGTAAAGGAAAAGTTCACAATGCGCGGCAGGAGGATAGAATACAACTACATACGTGACGGAGACGTTGCTGTGGTGCTGCCCATCCTTGATGACGGAAGGATACTCCTCGAGCACAATTACCGCCGCACCCTGAAGAGGTGGCTCTACGAACTCCCCGGAGGCCACAGGGAGCCAGGCGAGACCATCAAGGATGCAGCAGCCAGGGAGCTTGAGGAAGAGACAGGATACAAACCTTCCAAGCTTGAGATGCTCTTCGACTCGTTCGAGGCTCCCGGAGCCGGCAGGCAGCGAATCTGCCTCTATGTGGCTACCGGGCTCACCAAAGGTGCAACTCGCAAAGACCCAGACGAACAGATAGGCCTCAAGGCCATGAAGCTTGGCGAGGCCGTGAGATTCGCCAAGGCAGCTAAGAATACCGACGTGAAGACCATAGCAGGGATACTGCTTTACGCATCAACGCACAGCAAAATCTCGAGATGATATTATTACGAGCGGGAAGAACAGGATAATCTATTCAGGGAAGGTCTTCAAGGTAGGGGTAAGGAGCATCAGATTCCCCGGAGGCAGTGTGTTGGAATACGGGACTGTGCTTACCGGCCAAGTCGCAGCAATAGTGCCTGTGCTTGATGACGGAAGGATACTTCTCGAATACAACTACAGGAACACAGTGAACAAGTGGGTATACGAGCTGCCGGCAGGGCATGTAGACAAAGGGGAATCCCCAAAGGCATGTGCAGCCAGGGAGCTTGAGGAAGAGACAGGATTCAAGGCATCGAGATTGACATTGCTCTTCAAAGGATTCGCATCCCCAGGTATCACCGATGAGGAGATGAATATTTTCCTAGGTACAGGGCTCACCAAAGGAACGGCGAACAGGGAACCTTCGGAGAGAATAAGGCTCCGTCCCATGCCCTTCTCAAAAGCGCTGGATCTTGTTAAGGAAAACAAGGGCGCGGATATCAAGACAGCGCTGGGCATACTAATATACAAGAATTACCTGGAAGAGAGCAAATGAGATTAATGCGATCTTCTATACGTTGACAGCTCCAAATAGCCCTCTATCCTGCGCCTCATCGCGTTGCCGGAATCATTCCGTATCATATAAAGCAGCTCATTGTGTATCCTCTCCGCTCTCATAGTCATCACCGGCACTGCAAGTTCGTTAAGCTGCATGCCCTTCCCCAAGCAATACATAATAATAAGCCTGAATCCCAGCTCATGGATTTCTGCCCTTGGGTCACTAGATGCCATCTCTGCGCCATTTCTTCTTCTCCATGCAGGCCCAGATCCTGCTCTCGCATTAGTAAGTTTGTAAAAAAGGTCGTCATAGTGCTCAAGAGTATAGCCTGCATGCTCCCTCCAGCCGCTGAAGAAGCTCAATGTGTGCACTATTGCCTCTTCGTTTGCCCTCCCGAACATCACGCATGCGCTGAAGAAATCAGCCTTTCCCTCGCACAATGGCACATTGGCATGGGAAAGCCCCCCGGAAAACTGGGAGTCTATGTGGTGGCCCAGTTCATGCAGGGTAATAGGCCTGGTCAAGCCCTCCTTTGCAGCCATATTTACTGCCATGGTCTGCATGTGCGGCCAATACATGCCAATCTTGCTAGAGTCTGGATCATTATATACTGCAAGGCCAGGACTCTGGCACGACATGCCGAATCCTGACCAATATGCAAGTCCCTCTTCGATAGACTGCGCCATCAGCGTCATCCTCCTTCTTATCGAATCACCGCCATCTGTCATGAGGCCCGCATGGTCGTCTGCCCTGACTATCGGCATGGCTTCGGGCAGCAGCTCAACCCTCCTGAGAATCTTCAATTCACCCATATGCCTTTGCAAAGGCAACATGCGTGCAAGCGTCATTGTATCTGGTAATATGGCATTTCGGGACTTTATAAATAATGGCTCAGATTTAACGCTAAGACTAAAACCTTAACATTAGACACACTTCTAATATTTACGCCCCTATAATTACGCGCGGATCCATTAGCGGTGCTCTAAGGAGACTTTCATGCCTATATCTAAACTTCTTTCCTTGTTGCTTCTATCAAATCAACCTTTGTTTATCCTGCCTGCCAACTTCTTCAGCTCCAGGAATTCTTTCCTCGGTCCAAGCTGCGTGGATATGTAGCCCTCATATGTCTTGAAGTATACGAGACCTTCGCTCCGTGTTTCTTGGAATTGCTCTTTCAGCCCGTGTAATGGATAGAGCTTAACATGCGCATGGTCTATGCCAAGCCCCTCTACCACAATTGCAACTCGCTTTACCCCAAGGCCTTTCTCTAGGAGTTTGACTACCTTTTTTACTGCAAGCATATACTTTGCATAATCAGCATCATCCATATCAAAGATGTAGGACTTGTAGTGCTTCTTTGTAAGAAGCAATGCCGCACCCTCTGTGTTGGGATTGATATCGAGTATTGCCAGATAATCTTTGTCCTCCCATATTTTCGCTGAGTCTGCTTTTCCACTCACTATTTTACAAAAAACATCTTTTTCCTCATGCTCGATCATTATAATACACTTTTTATTTGATGTGCAAATTATAAAATGAATAGCAGAAAGCTCCTAACCTTAAGTTAAGGAATGAATGCGAGTGCCGGGATTTGAACCCGGGTTCTTGCCTTGGCAAGGCAAAGTCCTACCAGGCTAGACTACACTCGCAAGTTTGAAGAGATATTGTGCAAATAAGTATAATATACCTAATCCTTGCATAGCAGTATCCCTGCATATCATTATCTTAAAGCCAGTATCTTAAAGCAGACAGAGCAACTTCCCAAATGGATAGCATCATCTGCATTTCATTTATAAGGAAGTTAACCCATATTATATTGCGAAGTGATTTACACGAAAACGCCGCTGGAAGAAGCAAGCGAGGTTCTTGAAGTAGGGGAAACCTTGCTCATGACCATAAGGCAGAGCCACCTCTCCTCCATCTCCCCGGCGCGTCTTTTCATAACAGACAAGCGCATGATCGTGGTACATCACTCATTCTGGGGCCTATATGCAGGCGTCAACCTATTCAATACTACAAAATTCAGCATACTTGAATACCGCAACATGCGCGGGGCAGTGCTGGAGCACGGCAAGTTACTATCATCACTCAGGATTAGGGTACCCGGGGAGATGCGCGAAGACATTAACGCCCCAAACGAATGGGGCATTGACGGACTCTGGAGAGACGAGGCAATGCTGGTTCTCAATTACATAAACGACATAGTGGCGCAGCGGGCTGGCGAGTCGATAGACTTAGTAACACTGGATGAAGCAAATGAGATAATAAACAAGTCAGGCAGCAAGTTTGTCTGGCTCGGCGTGCAGAATCCGGACAGAGTGCCTGTCATCCTCGGTGTGGACGATACTCTTGTCGCGCGCATACTCCCGTCTGATGTAAGTGAGCTGAGCAAGGTCCAGTTGCAGGAGCTTAAGGACTGCATTCTCGTGGACTACAACGGGTCTATTGCAGCAAGCACAGCACGATTCCTCCAGAAGGAGATGGGCATACATACCTATGTGCTCAAGGGAGGAATCTCTCAGGCGGCAAGGCCGAAACAGTCCGGCAAATCCAAATCCCCGCATCCACTTATGGTAGGACTGCCAAGCCCGGACCCATGGGTCGTAAGGAACACGCCCATCCTGGCACGTTTTGCTGAGATAATCTTCGGATTCATATGGTTCATAAACGGCTTACTCGCGCTTAATCCTGCGTTCATATCGTCTGCATGCACGCTTGTTGCTGCCGGAGGCGCTAACCAGCCTGCATTCCTGCAAGGATGGTTCAATTTCTGGACATCGATAGCATATGCTAATCCAGCATTATTCGGGTATATCATAGCAGGCCTCGAGCTCTTTCTAGGCGCATTCCTGATACTGGGCCTTCTGCGCAAGGTAGTGTATGGAATAGGTACCGCGTACGGCCTTCTGCTCTGGTCCATTCCTGAAGGATTCGGGGGCATATACAGCCTTCCCGTCACCGGCTTCATCCCGGTAAGCATAGGCACCGGAATAGTCTATGCCTTCGTTTTCTTCTTCCTTGCCCTGCTTAGCGCAACATACGGAAGGAATATGTACACGCTTGACGCAGTGATAGAGCAGGATATCGGCTGGTGGGAGGCCCTGGCTGAGATCAAACGCAACACTATATAGCTTTATTTCGGGTTTTGAATGGCATTCAAGAAGGTACTGGGATTTTGGGACCTCTTCTGGCTTGGCATAGGCGGCATGGTAGGCGTGGCCATCCTTACATTTCCTTCTGTCACATACCAGCAATCAGGTCCATCAAGCATAATTGCCTGGATAGCGGCTGGCATCTTCTCGCTCTTAATGGCGCTCATCTATGCCGAGATGGTTACCGCGTTTCCGAGCTCCGGTGCACTGGTGACATTCCCATACGAGGCCTTCGGAAGAGGAAAGCTTGCCAGGTACCTTGCATTCCTGGAAGGTATAGGCTATTACCTTGGCACACTTTTCGGCATAGTGATATCCGCGATAATAATAGGCAACTACATGGGCCCGGGCTTTGCTACAGGCACAGTAGGATCGTTCGCCATAGCTGAGATATCGCTTATTGCTGTAGGCGCCATTAACCTCCTTGGCGCCAGGATCACGAGCAGGGCTAACCTGGTAATGTCCATATTCTTCATGTCCCTCTTTGCTGTCGTGATAATCCTCGCCCTCATACACGGAAGCTTTACAGGTCTTTCCCCGTTTATATCGGGGAGCGGAATCCCCGGGATAGTATATGCAATACCCATAGCAATACTCGCATACGGATCATGGACCGCGCTTATAACAATACCTGAGGAAGCTACAGAAGTAAAGAAAATACCCAAGGCGATAATCTATTCAATAATAGTCGTTACCGTGCTCTATGCGCTAATGGTACTGGCCACATACATGAACCTTGACGCGAACCAGCTCGTGAACACCTACTATTATTACCCTGTTCTGGGCCTAGTGACCCTTCTCGGCAATCCGTCGCTCGCATTCCTATTCGACATAGCCGCTGTGCTCTCAATGGTTGCTGTAATGCTTGTGATGGTGCTCTCGAATGCAAGGATAGCGTATGCGCTCTCAAAGCTCCGCTTCGCTCCCAGCAGCATGGGCATCCTGTCCAGGAACTCAATCCCTGTATACGCAACAATAGCCTCATTCACAATACCCATGGTGCTTTCGGCCTTCCCAAGCTATTACTATCAATATGTCATCATAGGCGCGATAATAGGCACGGGCCTTCCCCGCGTCATCGACCTTGCTTCATACCTCAAGCTTCGCAAGGCCCGTGCGTACAAGCCCGCCTTCCGGGTAAGGTATGGAATAGTTGTTGCACTCGCAGCCGCAATAGGTCTCATAGTATCTGAGCTCTCCCTTGCCCTTAGCGATGTGCTATGGTCTGTGGCAGCATTCATACTCCTGAGCCTTCTCTTCCTGGCAATAGAGAGACGCCGCCACGCCACTAGGCTACAGTGATAGTCACTTTCCCGCCTCTCCTTAACCTTAGCGTTTTCCTGAGCATCTTCGAGGAGACTAACTCCACTATATTTGAATGCGTAGTTCTCTCAGGGACAACAATGGCGCACCTGATTCCCATGACCTCGGCCTTGTAAGCCATCACGCTTCCAAAGTTCTTCCCTCCCTTCACAAATCCTTTAATGGTTATTCCCCTTCTGCGCTTCAGCCTATTGAATTTCCGGATGTCCTCCCCTGACAGCCTGACGTTGAACGTGCCGTGATATGGGTCAATCCCAAGTTTCCTGACGAATTGGGACTTATAGCCATGCTGGCTCATGAAGTACCTGCCTTTGCCAAGGCCCTTCGCATACCTCCCGCTTATTATCATTTTCAAGCCGCTTGCCACCCCCAGGGAAAACAGAAATATAGCTTGCGCTGCCATATTAAACCATGGTTTCCTACAAATGCTCTGTCTGCGGAAACAAGCTCGATGGAGGCCCCGCTCTATATTGCGAAGGCTGCGCGCAGTACATGTGCTATACGTGCGGAGTGCCTAGTGGCGACATGATCTGGAACTGCCCGAACTGCGCGATAGAGTGCCAGCGAGTCAATCTTTAAACATACTCCTGTGTGCCAGGCATCCCGCGGTTCTTGTGCATACATCTATATAAAAATCCTACAGTAACCCTCCCTCACCCTGCGTTGGTTTTATATAGCTTCTATTTGATATTATTATGATAACATGGTGAAGCCAGCGTACATAGTTGCAGGGATAATAGTGATAGTGGCTATAGTAGCGATAGCCTTCATGGCCAACAACCGCTCTTCAGTCTCACAGCAGGCAGCATCAAACGGAAGCTCCAGCCAGCTCGCGGCTACGGTGCCAATACTGCTCACCGACCCTCCAACAGTTCCTTCCGGCACAACCTCCCTTGTTATCAATTACTCTGGCGAGCAGGTGCATCTTGCCGATGCAGGAAACGCCTCTGGATGGGTCAATGCAACAGGCAGCGGAAGCATAGACCTGCTTTCAGAAGTAAACCTTAGCCAGACCATAGGCGACGTCTCGCTTCCGGCAGGCGCGAAGATCAACATGGCAAGATTCGATATAGTCTCAGCACACATTACCATCAACGGCACCACTTACAACATTACAGTGCCCAGCAGCAAGGTCACGGCGCACATCACATCAGGCCAGCAGGTCAATGGGTCCGCATCAATTCTCCTCGACCTCTCCCCTACTGTGGTAACTATAGTGACCAACTCATCTGCCGTATATGTGCTAGTGCCATCGGTAAGGGCAATAGTCACGCCTTCAACTGCCCTGACAGTTACATCGAATGGCCGTGCCAGCATAAGCGCAAATGTAAGGGCCAGGCTCGATGACGCAGCGCCAAATATCTCGATAACCAATGCCAGTATCACTGTATCAGGCGCAAATTCAACCCAGGTCTCGCTTACAGTGAAGGACAACTCAAACCAGAGCATTACCCTGCGCCATGTTAACGTTTTCGGGAACGTCAGCATGCACTTCAACAATACCGCCCTCGCAGCTCACATCGATTCCATTGTTAATTCAACCGATGCGGAATTGGAGACTGAATGCACAAACATCAGCGCATCATCTACTGTCACCTCGCAGAACGATGGCGGGAACTCAGTCGTCCGAGGAAACTACAGTGCAGACGCATCAGCTAACTATATCCCATCGCGACCAAACCATGACAATTACAATACTCTTGGAGTTACAGGCAAGTTGAATGTATCCGCTAACGCGGCAGGAAACAACACCTCAAGCGGAGAGGATACCGGGTTCAATGCCTCTGCGTTTGATTCCCATTTCCACCTCAACGGCACCATACATGTCAACGGATTCGAAGGAGCCGATGGCCTGAATGTCACGAATGGGATATGCAATGCAAGCTGGCTTGCAAACTTGAGCGCAAGGATAAGGCAGGCCCAGGTCATGGCCAGCGACAGAATCCAGGCGCAACTCATGTACTCTAGCCACAGGACAGCATTCGCGCTCCTGGTAAACTCTTCCGGCTCCCTCTCATCCCCATCTTCAGAGCAGGATCTTAATTACTCGAACAGCGGCCTCACTCTACAGCCCGGGCAGTCCGCAACGCTCTACTTCAGCGGCACATTAGCCCACGAATACCATGATGGGTTCTTCTCCGCATCGCTTGTATCTGGAGACAGCTACAGGGTGATGGTAATGGGGACACAGGATGCGTTCGCCTCTGTAAATGTAACGGCTAAGTGAGGCTTCGGCCTTGGAAGATGCAGGAATATGCAACTTAAACAGACCTTCCCTAAATAATTCTCATTACTGCATCCATGTATGCATTCCGCCTAAGCTGTTTCATTACTCCAGGAAGCTCCGCCATCGTACGTCTATCTAGGTCTTCACGTTTTAATGCTTCCTTCACTTCTGGATCTGAATCCTTTTCTAATACGGTATGCATTACCTCTGCCGATTTTTGGTCCAGGTCACGTAATCTTTCTACTACTCTTATCCTTACTTTGCTACTTCTGTCCCGCACCAAGGCCTGAAACAGTTCCGGATCTGTAGATTTATTGGTATGTGCTAATGTCCAACGTACATATGGGCTTTTATCTTTCAGAAGCATTTGTATGACCTGCCCATTAAGATTATTACCCTGTAAGGCAAGTGCCTGTCTTATATCTCTCGATTGGTCCTGCGCTAAGAGAATCTGCACTTCTTTAGTGAGGTGCTCGTTGCCAGAAAGAGACAGCCTTACTCCTAATTCCCTATCCTTTGCTAGTATGGACTGTACCTCTGGTATGGTTGTGTGTTTAGCTATATTACTCCTTACATATGGATGGTTGTCAGAAGCTAATATCTGTTGAACTTCAGGAGTTAATTGCTTATTAAATCTTGCTAGCGAATTTCTAACTTCCCAATGGGGATGCTGGGCCAGCTGGAACTGCAACTCAGGGTCCTTTATACTAGCTAACATATTCCACTTTTTACTTATATTAGGTTCGTTTACTATGCTCTCTACGCCAGCCACTTTCCGGGCAGGTTGCCTTCTAATTAAATCCATATTATCAGTACATACTATCGATTTTCTCATTCTTAAATCTAATTTTTTTAGCAATTATTGTATAAAAGTTTGTTCTT
Source organism: Microcaldota archaeon (assembly GCA_021804105.1). Taxonomy (GTDB): domain Archaea; phylum Micrarchaeota; class Micrarchaeia; order Micrarchaeales; family CABMGC01; genus JAKAVK01. The sequence goes on from JAJZKP010000001.1 coordinate 83,881, forward strand.
TTGGTATACCGTGTTAACTGCGCGGTTAAATGAATCAGTCTGAAACAAAATGCAATAATGTTTCATACCTGATGTAAGCAAGTACATAACCAGGCTAGTAGACTTGTCCAGGACCGAAATGCACGTAGTCATTGGCGCAAGCCCAAGGACAACTCTTGCATTTATGATCTGTGACAAGTCAAAGGCCCATGGAAACTGCCATAGCCACAGGTTGCCGCAGGTCGGATTTGAACCAACAATCTTCCCGTCTTCAGCGGGACGCTCACCCAGATTGAGCTACTGCGGCATTTGATAAATATCTCTAGCCTTATAACTATTAAGAGAATATCACAATTGGTATTTATGGCTATTGATGAAAGATGGCGAGTACTTGGCGAAGCATCGACGCTCCTCAACCTTGAGGGCATCGAGTTCAGGGAGTACCAATTCAACATAATCAAATCCGTCATAGAGCATGGCAATACCCTTGTCGTTCTCCCTACTGGTCTCGGCAAGACCATAATAGGCGCCGGAATCATCGCGCACGCACTCTCTGAGGGCAGGAAGGCTCTTTTCCTAGCCCCGACAAAGCCCCTAGCCGAGCAGCATTATCACTCAGTATCAAAGCTGCTGTCACTTGAGCAGGAAAAGATAATCCTCCTTACAGGATCAATAGCCAAGGCGAGCAGGAAGGCCGCTGAATCAGGTTCGCGTGTGATAATCGCCACGCCACAGACGGTTGCCAACGATCTCAGGGACGGCATGCTTTCCCTGGACGATTTCGGTGCAGTCATATTCGATGAGTGCCACCGCGCAGTGGGAAAGTATGCGTATACATACATTGCCAACGAGTGCATGGTGCGCGACATACTCATTGTAGGGCTTACCGCTTCACCAGGAGGCAAGAAGGAGAGGGTAAATGCGCTTGTCAAGGCTCTTGGCATAGAGCACATAGAGGTGCGCATCTCTACTGACAGGGATGTTGTGAAATACGTGATGCCAAAGAACATCCACGTAATAGGGGTTGACCTGAGCCCAAGGATAAAGCAGATTGCCAATATAATAAGGCCTGAGATAAACGAGGCGCTCAACGGACTGCACAAGCTCGGCCTTTTCCACTTCAATAATTTCGACAACATACCGAAGGGCCGATTGATAGAGCTTGGCAACCAGATAGGCCGCATGCCCACCAACAGCTACAAGTACGCTGCCATGTTCAGCTACTCGAAGCTGCTCAACCTTACTCACGCCTATGACCTGCTTGTGATAGAGGGCATATACCCGTTTTCCAGGTACATAGAATCGCTCTACGAGAAGGAGAAGAAGAGCCGAACCCTGGAATCCCTCCTCAAGAGCGGCAACATTATAACAGCAAGGAACCTGGCCACTACTGCTCTCAAGGGCGGCGAGGAGCACCCAAAGGTGATGATGGTCCTTGACATAATGCGAAAGTTCAAGGGCCAGAAGGTGATGCTCTTTGCGCAATACCGTTCTACGATAAAGATGCTCGTTGAATATCTCAACAACAACGATTTCCCTGCTCGGCCTTTCGTTGGCAAGAAGGAAGGCATAACGCAGGAACAGCAGAAGCAGACCATAGAGGACTTCAAGGCCGGAAAGTTCAGCGTATTGGTCGCAAGCTCTATAGGGGAAGAAGGCATCGACATACCCGGAGTAGACATAGTCATGTTTTACGAAGCCATACCAAACGAGATAAGGAACATCCAGCGAAGGGGCAGGACAGGAAGGTTTGCCTCGGGGGACATATACATGCTCGTGGCCAATGGCACAAAGGACCAGGTCTACCTTCACGTATCGCGCATGCGCGAGCTGAAGATGCTTGAAGTGCTCGACAATATCGATAGAAGGCTGGCTACAGAGAGAAGTGTTGGTGCAGGCAACCAAGGCACCCTAATCTGATCAGAGGTATTGGCCCGGATGCCCAGGCAGCTGCGTTGCTCCGTCTACCCTGCGTACGTCTTTCAGCAGGACCTCCTCCTGCATCTCAGAAAGTTGCAGGCCAGTGGCAAGCAATTCCGACACCGCGCCTTCCATTCCCTTTACCTTCATGTACCTCTCTGCTGCGGACTTGAGTATGTAGTGCGCTTTGTCGAAGTTGCCGTTGTCAGATGCGAATCCAGCAGCAAGGACTGTCAGCCCGACCGCTACCGTTGCAGCTGCCATGCTTAGTCCCTCCGCCCCATGATCGTTTGTCAGGACATTCCTGTCTAGATTGTTTACAGCATGGAGGCATTCTTGCAGTGCTAGCTCGCGCTTCATTCCCGCCCGTGCATGATCCGCATCGTTCAAGTAAGCATTCTTGCCCATTGGGCTGCGTATATAATCTGCAATGACCTTGGTCAGCCCCTCTCCGAATGCCACTATCCCCGCATGGGTGAATGCGTCTATGGTATCCCTCGCGAACCCGAAAGCTCCTTCCTCGTCATCAGCCTTTACCATCAGTTCAACAGCCCTTGATTTCAGAGTTGCAGAAGTCCTGCTCAGCTCCTTGGTCCTCTGGGTCTTTGTGACACCTTCATTGTCAGTAGCTAGGAGCGATTTCCTTGCCTTGTCAAGCTTCTTGGCCATCTCATCCTGCCTGGTCTTAAGCACCTCAAGGTCATGCGCCAGCCTCTCCTGCTCCTGTGCATCAGAAGCCTGCGTTGCTCTCTGTGCAAGGGCTCCGGCCTCATCTGCCCTTTTCATTGAAGCTGCCTCAAGCTTTACTACTGCCTGCATAGCAGAATTGACCTCTCCAGCCAGCCCGAAGAGCGTATTGTCTATACTTACTGAAGCATCTACCAATGCAGCTGCAACCGTACTCCTAATCTCCTTTGCCTCAGAGGCCCTTCCCGTCCTCTCGTGGAACCCGGCTATCCTGTCCGCGTAGCTTGCGTATTCCATAAGCCGCGCAGGATCCTTTATCTTGTCCAGCGGCCCGAATCCAGAAATACCGGCTTCATACAGTTCAAGCAACGAATTTGCATACCAGTTCTTTGTCGCGAGCAGATCCTTCTTAAAGCTCACGGCCTGCTCTCTTGCGTTTGCTACTTGCATGCCCCATCCCCGCTATCAAAATCCCGTTTTTTATTTAAAAGCGTTTTCTACAATTTTTCAGCCAGGCTGCGCCCCATCAGCGGTGCACACTTGAGTAGCTTTATATAAATTGAGGAGCATATCCTTAGCGGAGGTTACATGCAGAAGAAGTATCTATATGGTCTAGTTGTCGCAGTAATAGTTGTCGTTGTAGTTTCGCTCATTGTGCTCACGAACAAGCCCGCACCGTCTAATCCCGGCCTCGCATCATACGACAACCAGATAGTGCCGCAGTCCCTAATCTCGATGCTGAAGGTTCCTGCCAACGTAAGCAATGCCGTCAATGTCTCAAGGTCTGAGAGCAACAGGGTGGTTGCGCCTCTCACGAGGACCGGAATAAACGCAACGCCTCTTGAAGCCAATGGCAAGCCGCTTATGCTCTACATAGGCGCCGAGTACTGCCCGTACTGTGCAGCCGAGAGGTGGGCAATGGCAGTAGCACTGCTAAGGTTCGGCAACTTCACCAACCTTAAGTACATGACCTCAAGCCAGGTTGATGTAGATGCAGGCACACCCACATTCACTTTCTACAACGCCACCTACACAAGCCCATATCTCACGTTTGTCGCAGTGGAGACCACAACAAACAAGCAAGCAAACAGCTCCTACAAGGGCCAGACCATAGACGGATACCCGGTGCTGCAGATACCGAACGGTTCTGAGAACAACATTTTCAGCGCATACAACCCCGGCGGCTCGATACCTTTCGTTGACATAGCAAACAGGTCCGTGCAGATAGGCGCAAGCTATGACCCTGCCATAGTGCTTGACGGCCAGAACTGGACCCAGGTGGCAACGGAGCTTAACAATCCCGGATCGATCCAGGCACAGGCAATACTCTCAACTGCGAACATGTTCACTGCGCAGATCTGCCTTGCCGATGGGAATCAGCCTGCAAGCGTCTGCAGCCAGCCTTACGTGACCGCGCTCGAGAAGTGAAGAGGTTTTGATTCCTCATGGCCCTTGGAAAACTTGCCAAAATAGTCCTTGTCCTTGCAGTCATAGGCATGCTTGACACCGCATACCTCACGTACGACCATTATACGAATACCGCAGTCGCTTGCCCCACGCACGGAGTGATAAACTGCGGGAATGTCCTGAGCAGCCAGTATTCCGTGCTCCTCGGAGTGCCGTTCGCAGTCTGGGGTCTTGTCTTCTTCATAATCGAGATAGCCATAATACTTCTGGTGAGGAACAAGGATCTCTTCGTCATATACAACGGCATAGGTATAGCATTCGTAGCCTATCTGCTCTATGCCGAGTACATGATAGGAAACATCTGCTTATACTGCACCCTAGTCCACATAATAGTTGTAACCACCTTTATAATTTCCATACTTGATTATGATGCCAAAAGCACTGCCTGAATACGACGGCAAGCTCACATGCAGCAAGCTCTCCAAAAAGTACGAGGAAGGGAAATACGCACTTAAGGACGTAAGCTTCTCGATCCCTGCACAAGGCATTTTTGCACTCATCGGCCGCAATGGCGCAGGGAAGACTACCCTTGTCAGGATACTCTCCACGCAGCTCATGCCCACCTCCGGCACGGTTTCGATAGACGGAATGGACGTGGTCACGCAGGCCAGGGAGCTCAGGGAGATGATAGCATGCGTGCCGCAGGAGGCAAGAGCCATTGGATGGCTCACTGCAAGGCAGTCAATAACCGCATACCTTATGTGGAGGGGCTTTACCGGCAAGGAGGCCAGGAAGAGGACAGCCGAAGCCGCAAGGAAGCTGGGGATCACAAAATACCTTGACAAGCAGAACCGTCTCTTGTCCGGCGGGACAAAGAGGAAGGTGCTTGTGGCAATGGTCATGGCATCAGAGGCCTCAATCCTCTTCCTCGATGAACCTACGACAGGACTTGATCCTATATCAAGGGACGAGCTCTGGAACACGCTGAGGGAACTGAAGAAGGATCATTTCATCTTCCTAACCACGCACTATCTCGAGGAAGCTGAGAGGCTTGCTGACAAGATAGGCATACTGGAAGACGGCCAACTGAAGGCACTGGGAACTCTTGACGACCTGAGAAGCAAGGTCAAGTATCCGTACAGCATAAAGATCCTCTCCGAATTCAGGATCGCAAAGCCGAAGAACGGCGAAGTTATCAGGGGCGTGGACGGGCACCTCCAGATAGTCACCACCGAGCAGGAGGCTAACAAGCTCTCAAGGAAGCTCATAGACAAGAAGGTAAGGTTCTCAATGAATCCCATGACACTTGACGATATATTCTATTTCATAGTAAGGAAACCGATAGACGATGAGGATTATGACAATGAAGAGGAACGGGATTAGCCAGCTCTACGCATCGATACTGGTCAATGCGATCTTCGCTATGGTCAATTATCCGATAGTACTGATCAGCACCATCCTAGCTCCATTCTCCCTGCTGATAGTGATAACTTTCGTGAGCCACGGTACCCTGCTGCCCGTGGCAATAGCAGGGGCTTTGGTAATGACAATGATCTCCGCAGGCACGAGCATGCAGCAGGACCTCTCGCACCTGAAGAACGATTTCAAGCTCCAGGACATGATAGTAAGTTCTCCTGCAACCGCCATGATCTACCTGATCGGGATGGCCCTGTCCGAGATAGTGTACTCCATCCCTGCGCTTGTAGTGCTCTTAATCCTCGCCGCAATATACGTGCACGCTACCCTGATTGGTGCAATAGTCATGTTTTTCGTCATAACTATAATGTTCATCTTCGCGGTCTCCCTAGGGTTCGTGCTCTCCACGCTTACCTCAGATGTTGTGCAGAGCTGGGCATTTGGCGGCATAGTCTCAACCATACTCTCTGCATTGCCGCCAGTATACTACCCAATAACGTACATACCAATGCCGTGGCAGTACCTGGCATACCTCTCCCCTGCAACCTACGCTGCCGAGATAATGCAGAACACGGTCGGGCTGACGAATTTCAGCAGCACAACAATACTCATTGACTGGATAGTTATCATAGCAGTAGCTGCGGTAATGGTATACGTGGCAGTCAAGAAAGCCAAATGGCGTGAGGATTGACATATAACGATAAAAACGTGATCGAATGGTAGACAAGATAAGATGTGCGCATATCCTGGTGGCCAACGAGCAGCAGGCGAAGGAAATCCTCGAGAAGCTCGGCAATGGCGAGAAGTTCGCAAACCTGGCTCAGCAGTACTCGCTTGACGGATCAGGCAAGCGTGGCGGCGACCTTGGCGTATTCGGGCATGGAGTAATGGTAAGGGAGTTCGAGAAGGCAGCGTTTTCACTTCAGAAAGGCCAGGTATCCGGAATAGTCAAGACCCAGTTCGGCTACCACATCATAAAGAGGCTGGAATAAGTGCTTACACTTTCTAGGTGCATATTTATACCATCTAAACGTAAAGTTTATATATGTCTAGATGCTATATAAAAATATGGTCAAGACAACGATAATGCTAGAAGACAAGCTCTATCAAGAGCTTGTGGAAGAATCCGTAAAGGAGTATGGTAGTACAAGAAAACTATCCCTACTTATAAACAAAAGGCTTAAGGCTAGCAAAGCGAAGGCACCACGAAAGAAACTAACTCTGAAAATCATAGACCTAGGCAGGCGGGTAACAGAGAAGGAGATAGAAGATGCGATAGACGAGGGTTTTGCAGAAGCGATAAAATGGAGTGCGTGATAGACACAAACGTATTGGTAGATTATATAATAAAAGGCTCGGAGATGCATGAGAAAGCCAAGGAGTATCTTGAGAAAATTGATAATGGTGTTTTACCAAGCATCGTATTAGAGGAGCTTGTGTATGTACTGAATAGGATGGGTTTGGACAAGAAGACAATCGAGCAGGAAATAAGCGAGGTTTTGAATTCCTACGAAATCTTCGGCGTGGGTGAAGATGAAATCATGCAAGCAAAAGATATAATCATGCATGAAGGGAACACCACATTCAAAAGATTCAATGATAAACTCATACTATCATTTGCAAAGAAAAAGGATCTGCCGCTGTTGACATTTGATGGGAATCTAAAGGACGAGTGTGAAGCTTATGGAGTCAAGATGCCACAGTTTCAATAATCCGAATAAAGGCAAATTATCACATCATAAAGAGGCTGGAATAGGGGTTATCGAAATCCAAGATGGTTCTAGTGAACAATTATGTAAACAAGAATGTTTGTATGTCTGTAATGCACAAATGCTACCATGTAAAGCGAGTTATCGGTATCAGAGTAAGAGAAGTCACTGCTGATCAGATGCAGGTTCCTGCCTATCGAATACTGCAAGCACACCCATGTTCCATCGTGATGGCAAGGGGCCGTGACCTGAACGTGCCATGCTTACCAATAAGTATCTGTAAGCAGTTTTCTTCCTATACAAGCATTATCTAGGCAAGCTTTTTCTTCAAAAACCGTCAGGCACGTAAGACTCAGCCCGTTGAAGGGCGTTCAGTACTAATAATAACAAATAAGAACGTTATTATCGTACTATCTCAACTATCGATCTGATGCACAGGTATCTCCTGGCCTTATGTTTGCTTGCCATGCTTTCCAGCGCAGCCACGGCTTCCGTAACTGCGCCTCCAAACATAGTTGCCTATGCTCCAATAACCCTTATCAACAGCCAAAGCTCCGCATTTGCATACAATTCCCAGGTCATGATAACTGTCAATTCGCTGGCATACAAGAATCATGTGGCACCGAACCTTCGGAGCATCGAGTTCTTCTATGCGAATAGGATGCTGATATCGAGCTGGCTTGAGGGAAATGCCACAGACGAGCTCAGTGCCAATAGCCTTTACACCTCTGCAAATGCTATTTATTGGCTGAGGATAGTTCCTGCAAACGCATTCCTAACTGCAGGCTCTGCAAACACGGTATATATGGGTTCTGCCTCAACGCCCAACAACCTGCTCAGCACATCGTCCAACGGCATCGCACCGCAGTTGTCATGCAACACCCTCTCAAATACAATCCCTGGATGCGGTGCCAGTCAATACGGGGACTTCGCCAAGCTCTACTACTTAAGAGCCCAGCCAAGCAGGGCCCAACCCCGCCTGCGCCCCCAGTACAACCGCGTAGCCCATAAAGAGGGCGCATTAAGCAAGCTCCAAATCAAGTACAATATCATTAGCCTTCGACCGCCGCCTTCCATCTCAATCGCCAACGCGCTGTCTCCAAATTCAATAGACGTCATTGTAGGCTCCCCTTCTGACAATGCCCTGGTAACAGCAACCTGCTATTCCGGAGACACCTGCCAGATAGACAATGCCGCAGGCACGTCTCTCTCATCAGGTACTACTACTGCAACTCTCGCATATAACTCTCTTCCACTTGGATATACCACCTTGTACGCAAACGACATATCTGCAGGACTGACATCCAACAACGTCTACGTAAGGAGGATAAGCGTCAGCAACAGCATAACCTTCGAGCTCACCAACAACCAGGATTCTGCCGTTGAGGCAAACACACCGCTGTCCATAAACTTTAATGCGCTTGCATACAAGACCATGGAATCGAATTCACTCAACAACACTGCAGTCTACTTCTCCAACGGGACAGTAGCGTACTCATGGATCGAAGGCAACCTGCTGGACGAGCAGACCCCTGCAAATGCGCTGTCATTAAGCTCCAACGTAATAATATGGTTCAAGAGCCCGAACACAGCTTCCTACCTGCCTGCTAACACAGGCACGCCTGCACACAACACTATAACTATCGGATTCGCTTCAACGGCAAACAACCTCCTCGACGGCAACTTCATAGGAGAGGCGCCTGAACTGAGCCCGCAGTATGCCCAGTACGACAACGGCGCAAATGTCTTCACTTCATACCTGAACTTCGCCGGCACCTCTCTGCCCTCATCTTACCAGGTAAAGAATACGGCCTCGTACACCATAGACAATGGGTTATCGGGATCTTTCGGGCTGTCAACCTACCTGGACATAATATCTGCAAATACCTTCCCATATCCGCTGATCGAGGATCTAGATGTCAACAGCATTACCATAACTGCAGGCACTCCGGTATTTCCATTTGTTGCGGAGTCCACGTCCAACGCCATTACTGGTTTCGTTAATAGTGTCGAAGTTGCCCCCTATAACGGATACGCCGCCACTGCATATTACAATTCTGAATACTACCTTAATCTCTTCGCCACAGCCAATGGTGCCGAGCTTATATCTGGGCACCTGGACCCCGAATCCGTCATAAGCATGGCTTGGACCAACGGCCTCGAGTCCGAATATGAGAACTATAGCCTTATAGACACAGCAAACGGCTTGCAGACTGCTGTAGGGAACTACTATCTTGACTTGGGCGGTGGCACAGGCAGCACAGGCAGCGGCAGTTTTACAGCCTATTGGTTCAGGGGAAGGATCTATCCTCCTAATGGGATAATGCCTACTGCAATACTGTACATACCGCCAGCACCTACAATAACACTGGCCAATGCTATCATTTCCAATTCCATAGACGTTGTAGCAGGCTCGCCATCTGACAACGCGCTAATAACAGCAACATGCAGTTCTACAGACATATGCGAGATAGAGAGCGCGCCTGGCAACGTCCTGGCAACAGGTACTACCACGGCAACGCTTGCATACAACGCGCTGCCAATTGGCTACTCCACGCTCCATGCCAACGACATAACTGACGGCATGGCATCGGGCCCTGTAAGCGTCAGGAGAGTTGCGGTCCTTTCATCCATCCCTTACACTTTCGTGAACAGCGCGAAAACTCCCTTCTCTGCAAATACCTCCCTTAGCATAGACTTCAACGCCCTGGCCAACCGGAGCATAGAGTCGAACAGCCTGAATAACACGCTGATATATTTCAAGAACGGCACAGTGGCATATTCCTGGATAGAAGGCAACCAGCTAAACCAGTTCGCCCCCGGCAACCTGCTATACGGCGCTACAAACGTGATCATCTGGTTCAAGTCGCCGCCATCCAATGAATTTCTGCCTGCCGATACGAACGGCGCTACCACTGCAACAGTATACATGGGCTTTTCTGGCACCTCAAACAACCTCCTAGACGGCAACTTCACAGGAGAGGCTCCATACCTGAGCAGCTCGTATGCCCAGTACGACAACGGCGCAAATGTCTTTGAGCTCTATTTCAATGGCGATACCCCTGTAAACAGCTTTACTGTTGGCTCCAACTTCACTCTTACCCAGGCGAGCGGAGTTACCCTAGGCAGCGAGGTGGTGAACGCCCTTCAGGTGAAGGGAGCGTGCACCTATGGCTATCCCTGCCTTTCCTATGTTTATAACAAAGGGGCGCCGAACAATCCCACAATACTCCAGGCTGCTGTGGCGAACAACAACGAAGGCCACAATCTTGCTTCTATAGACATACAGAATGGCAACACAGTCGATTCGTCCAACACTGATGTCGAGGCTGTGTACTCTGGTTATAGCGGCGCAGGTTTCTCCCTTGCTTATATACAGTCAGGATCCTATGCTGCAAACTTAGATTCGCAGGGAAGCGTGAGTACCAGCCTTGATTTCTACACCGTGTACTATCACGGTTCCTCAAACAGCAGCTTCTCAGGCAGCATTTCCCCAACCCTCTACTCCGGCGGCTACAACGGCTCGCAGAACATTAACCCACTGGCATCTGACAATACATTGTACATAGGGGATGGTATAGGCAACAATCCCAGCACGCCTACGAATGAGTTCGTAGAGTTTGCTAGGGCTCTGGTGCCGACTCCCCCAGGCGAGTCCTCATCATCTTACAAAGCGCTGGACATAGCCGCGCCTTCCCCTTCCTCGCAGTCCATGACGCAAGGGCAGAACGCAATCATCAACGATTCCGGGCTCTCAGGCGGCAAGGCACCGTATTCCTACCAATGGTATGCGTCTGCCAGCGGCGTTCCAGGAGATACGGCTGCAAATGCGCTTGAGGCGAACACCCTGCTTGGCATAGGCACAGCAAGCGGTGAAGCCCAATCCCAGAATGCGCTCTTCGCAACCAGCAGCAACACAGCAGCAGGCACATACTACTTCTCGCTCTACGGGACAGACTCAGAACAGATCACCGTAAATACCTCTGCTGCAGTTGTGACTGTCCGGGGCATTCCGACAACCACTGTGGGTGCAGGTGGAGGACCTCCAGGCCCGTCGTACATCTCAATATCAGACAACATAAATTCTGCAGCTGCATCATTGGCTCCTGTTTTCTTCGTGGGTTCAACGCAATACTACCAGAACCAGCTGCCTGCAGAGGCACAGTTCACCGGGCCCTATGCCTATGTGAGATTCGCTTGCAACGTTACTATAGGGAGCAGCGTGTACTATTACCAGAATGACGCATACGGCCTTGGCGGCGGTGCGATATGCAACCATGCATACCAGACTAACGTAGGCAGTATCGAGGCAATATATGCACCGGGGCAGAATACCACCTCCTCTACAACACTGTCAACTACAACTGAAACTAGCACAATTCCCAAAACTACGGTCCTGACAACCACTATAATTCAGCCGACAACCACCACTATAAGCAGCTACGCCTCCAATATCAGTGTCTCAGCAAACTCACCTGCGCAACTCAACGTCACGCCTTTCATGAACCTAAAGATAAGCAGCAGCAACCAGAGCAATCAGAATATACGGATCCTGGTCGAGAACCAGACTTCACACTCCACCGCTCCGGCCAACTATTCCAAGATATATGTCTTCACGCTTAATGCCACGCCACAGGCCAGCATCACTGTAAACACAACAATAGCGTACAACTGCAGCTTAAATCCTGGGTTGGTGCCCTTTGCATACGTCAATGGCACATGGCAGCAGATATACGGTGCCGTCGTGCTGCAGGATCCGTGCAGGATATCCTTCCCTGACACGAATGGCCATCCAGTAGGCATATTCGAGAGGTCTCTTGCGCAGGCCAATTCTACCACTCCTGCAAAGCTCTTGACAAGCAGCGAGCCACGGTACCTTGCCTATCTTGGCATAGCGATAGTGGTTATACTAATTATCCTTATCCTTCTTGCATACCGGAGGCGCAAGCGACAGCATAAACGGTAAACGCCTTGGCTATGTCGGCATGGCGCAGTAAAACTGCCAAGGCCACATATGCATGCTTTATTGCATGGCAGCAAGGCGCAGGGCAAAACGGAAATTTCCCGAAAAAGGAGAAATCCATCGCAGCTTGAGCCACCATGCCCGCGTTGCCCACAGCCATTGCCGTAATGGCCCTCTACCGCTACTAATACTTAAATATCTTTCTTGGTTTAATCTTAAATGACAGTCAGAAAAAGCTAACAAACACGCGATGTTGCCTAATGGATGCAAACCCTATTCCTTCAACTGCTATTGAAAAGGAGGACAAAAAAATCCTGCAGTCAATTGGCCTCTCGTACAGGTTCCCCAATGCCTCAAAATTTACGTTCACAGACATAAACCTGAAGGCATACAAGGACCAGCTTGTCGCAATAGTAGGGCCTACCGGCACTGGAAAATCCACCCTATTAAGAAATCTGGCATATCTGATACCGCCTACCAGCGGCACCGTGCTTCTCGAGGGAAAGCCAGTGACCAAGCCATCCTCAAGGATATCCCTGGTCCACCAGTCCATCGCAACATTCCCATGGATGACAGCACTGGAGAATGTGAAGCTTTCATTGAAAGGCAAAATGGATAATGAACAGGCCACTAAGAACGCCCAGAAAATGCTTGACTTGGTTGGTCTCCGCGGCGTTGAGGACAACTATCCCAAGGAGATGAGCGGGGGTATGAGGCAGAGGGTTGCAATTGCTCGTTCCCTTGTTGCAAGCCCTTCCGTGCTTCTCATGGACGAGCCGTTTGTCCACCTTGACGAGCTTACCGCTACAAAACTAAGGGATGAAATATACAAGATAGTATTCAACCCGCGAAACACACTTAAGGCTGCAATACTGGTTTCACACAACCTGCACGAGGTCGTGCATCTTGCAGATTACGTATACGTGATGAACGGCAGCCCAGCAACCGTAATTGATACTTTTAAGATAGATCTTCCAAGGCCGAGATCTGAAAGGACATCTAACTTTTACGACTATATAGACAGGATAATGAAAGGCCTTGATGTAACACCTCAGAAGGCCTGACTATGGATATCTCAATAATAGCACTGGCCACTCTGGCTACGGTTCTGAGAATCCTGGCGTTAATAGCGGTATCTATAGTTTTAGGGTGGGGACTTGCATACTTGTCCATCAAGAGCAGGACATTCGAGAATGCATATATCCCGCTGGTCAATGCATTTGAGTCCATACCTGTAATCGGCTTCCTGCCCATAGTACTAGTTGCATTCATATCTGGCGTCGGAGGCCCGCTGGGAGTAGAACTCGCTGCAGATTTCTTGGTATTCGATGCAGTAGTATGGAATATCTGGATTGGTATCTACCAGGCTTTCAAGACGGTTCCTGAACCCCTGCTCGAAGTCGCGGATAACTACAAGTTCGGTATATGGAGGAGGCTCAAGGACTTGTACATACCGCATTCCCTGCCGCGCATAACCTCAAACCTCTTCTCAAGCTTTGCTGACGGACTTTTCTACATCTCCGTAAGCGAGATATTCACCGTTGGGGTAAAAACATACCAGACATTCGGAATAGGCACCACGATAGCTGTGTTCCTGCAGCAGGGCAACCTCCTCGGGGTCTACTACTCGCTCGCATTCGTCGCCGCTGCAGTAATAATAGTTACCCTGACATTTTCAAGGCTCAGCAAGCGGGCAATTGCAAAATACGGGCTGAACACTGATCTGCCGATAAGGCGCTATCACAGTACCATACGTAAATACATCTATTCTACTTGGCGCAACATGTCCAGGGAGAACATAGTATCCAGATTCGGATCCAGGTTCAGGAACAAGAAGAGGGTGCGCTATTCGGAAAGGGAACAAGAACCAAACTACCTCGGGGCCGTATTGAAGTACTCTGTTTATTTCCTATTGGCAGTTATTGCCGTATACCTGCTCTTCTGGGTTTATGCTACTGTCACCTCCGTATCCGGATCTGAATGGTCAAGCTTCTTCTCAGAGACCCCATTCCTCATATATGCCATGGGAGTTGATTATCTAAGAGTGGCTGTGATAGCCCTTGCCTCAGCATTCCTTGCTATCACGCTTGGTTACTATCTAGCAGTGCATAAAAAGGCAAGCACCATGCTGACCCCCATAATACAGATAATAGGCGCATTCCCGGCCCCAACCTACTTTCCGCTGATATTCATAGCGACCCTTCCATTCCTGGCAAGCGCCCTGCCGTTTGAATATACAGAAGTCTACATCTTTATCCTTGGTTTCCTGAGCTGTTTCTACTACGTGCTCTTCGACTTCTGGATAGGGGTCCAGGCAATACCATCGGAGTTCTGGGAGGTCATGCGCAACCACGAGCTAGGATTTTTCACCAGGATGAGGTACATTATACTGCCTGCAGCGTTTCCATACCTGATAACAGGACTGTCAAGCACAATAAACAGCGCCTGGGCCGGCATAGCAATAGCCGAGTACTGGCCCAACATCTACGGAACCCACTCGCTTATAGCGAATATCGGGATGATGAAGTTCATATCGGTAAACCTGGCGGAAGGAAACATCGCAGCAGCAGCATACATATCCCTCATCTTTGCAGTTGTTGTGATAATATACGGCTTGCTCTTCACCAGAAGCCTTATGGACCTTGCACGCAAGAAATATGTTGTTGAAGAAGGCATATACGCCGGATAAATCTGCCGTATTCCGGGAAAAACTCCAGGAACCTGATCCTCATCAAACATGTGCTCCAAATCGCGCAGCAGTACTCGCTTGACGGATCAGGCAAGCGTGGCGGCGACCTTGGCGTATTCGGGCATGGAGTAATGGTAAGGGAGTTCGAGAAGGCAGCTTTTTCACTTCAGAAAGGCCAGGTCTCAGGAATAGTGAAGACCCAGTTCTGATATCACATCATAAAGGAGCTGGAATAAAAGCTAACACGAATCTAGCAGAATATTATAGAGTCTATTTACAACGCAATATCGAGCAGAAAGTTAATATATCTATATATATATAGATATAGATATCATGACACGGCAGATAGCAATCTCTGAGGAAGCCTATGAAAGGCTATCAAGATTAAAGGAAAGTAAGAAATCCTTTACGAAGGTTATTCTGGAACTTACCGAGAAGAAAAGCAGGGACATCTCCGACCTGTTTGGGGCATGGAAGATGAGCGATGCAAAGGCGCAGCAAATGAAGAAATCAATAAAGGAATCGAGAAAACATTTCTTTGGCAAAAGACACGTTGATGGCTGATTCCATGACAATGTACGATACTAATATCATGATTGACTATCTAAGAGGCAAAGATGAGGCCGCTGAGATTATAAGAAAGTCTACTGATGAAAAGGGTATAAGTATCTCATCTATAAGCTGCTACGAATTGCTTGATGGCGCAAAAGGAAACGAGGAAGAGGTACTAGAGTCCCTCTTTGGCAGGATTACCGTACATCATCTTGATCTTAAGGCAGCGAGGAAAGCAAGCTCCCTACATAAAAGGCTTAGAAAAACCGGCAGCGAGTTGAGCGCAGCGGATATGTTCATAGTTGCCATAGCCGAAGCCAACGACGAAATTTTCGTAACTCAGGATTCGGACTTCAAAGATTCATACGGCAAGGTTATTGTCCTTGAAAAGTGAACTGTTGGTCGCCTAGCTCTACTACCACATCATAAAGAGGCTGGAATAAGGATTATAGCATGAGATAGTAAATTGGATATATTACGAATAGGCTCTAATGAAGACTTAGTAATCAATTTTGTAAACATAAATGTTTATATATCTGTAGCGTACAAATACTATCATGGACAGCGAAGTTATTAGTATTAGGGTAAAAGGGGGCACAGCTGACAGGCTTAAGAAGTTGGGGATAAATGGCTCAGAGAAAGCCAGAGAGTATTTGGAGGATCTTGCTTGGAAAGCTGAAGCAAAGAAAACTCTGAATGAACTAGAATTACTTATAAAGAAGCACTCTAAGCCATCTAAACCTGGCTTTGCACTTAAGTTCATAAGGGAAGACAGATATGCGACTCATTGATAGTTCAGTAATAGTAAAGTTCTTCTCAGAGGAACCGGGATGGGAAGGCCTAAGAGAGTATCTCTATACACCCATCAGTATAGAACTGTCAATGAAAGAACTCGGCAGCGCACTCTTGAAAAAAGTACGCAAAGACGAACTTGACGAAGAAACCGCAATAGAGATCCTTGACAGGTGCCCCAGCATTTTTAGATATGTAGAGCAGAAGAAGAATATTAGCAAAGCGTTTGAGATAGCTAAGAAGCATAACACTTCCATATACGATGCGATGTTCATTGCCTCAGCTATGAAAGATGGCTATGAATTACTCACATGCGATAAGCGCCAAGCAGAAGTTGCAAGGAAGGAAGGAGTAAAAACCCTTGAAGTCTGACGCAAAGCTGTTATCCCCACATCATAAAGAAGCGGAAGTATGAATAGGGCTGAATAGAGCCCCGAAAACCATAATTCCTTGTGCGTGCAACTCCACTCCTAAGGCATAACTCGAACCTCGACGCCTTTGTTTCCATTCTATATGCTGGGAAAAACACCTGAAACACGCATTCCCCACCGCACAGCTGCAGCAAAACGCGTTGTAGGCAATACCTTCCCAGCCATATAGAAACTATTATTAACTCGTATGTTAATAATTAATAATATACAACATATCACGGCCACGAAAATATGGAGGATGTCACGCATACAGACAGGTGCAAAGCATGAGCCCGATAAACCTATACAACCCCACCAATGTAGACTTTATTGCGGCATTGGTAATATCATACCTGTTGGGCATCGTGCACGGGATAACCCCAGATGAGCACACATGGCCAATAACTTTCTCATACGCAGTGGGCAGCGGAAGCACAAAGGGAGGCATGAAGGCAGGGCTAATATTCTCAAGCGGGTTCACATTGCAGAGGGCTGTCCTTTCTGAGATAGCCTATTTTGCGCTCGCAGGCATCTTCATGACAGCCTTCGCATTCGGAATTACTTACGTATGCGTTGGAATAGCTATGCTGGTTGCAGGCATTTACATAAAAAGGAAGAGCATTTATCCGCACTGGCACTATATCGAACACTGGCTTGGCTCCGCACTCGGTGTGCATAAAAAAGGAAGCAAAGACCAGCAGAGGGAACTAGAGCACAAGCAGAACCCTCTTGACTCTAAGGACATGTCAAATGAGCTTAAGCCCGTTCCAAGCAAACTGGCATTCCTCCATGGGCTTATAGCAGGGTTCGGCTTCGGCGCATTTGCCCTGATAGTATACACGGTATTGTCTCCGGTAATGCCAAGTCCCTGGCTGGGTTGGCTGCCTGGATTCCTCTTTGGTATCGGGACCATGACCATGCAGGTGACCTTCGGCGCGTTCTTCGGTAGATGGCTGACCAAGGCAAAGAAGCTGACAGTGCAGGGAATTACGTTCGTGTCAAGGTCGATAAGCTCCGACGTCCTGTATTACGGCGGCATAGTGTTCGCAGTCGCAGGCGCTGCCATACTGGCATATCCGCAGCTCCTTACATACGGCATTACAACAGGAATAAAGATACATAACCTCGATAACCTTGACATAGGCTTCTTCCTTGTGATAATAGTGGTAGTCATAATAGGTTTCCTCTCTTACAGGGCCTCTATGAAGAAAGCTGTCAGGCTGTATAGCCGCAAAAGCGCCTAGCAATAACGCGCTGTACTGCGTTTCCGCTGCCTAACCAATAGGCCATATAACCTGCCATAACGCTAAACGCGATAACATATGTTATTAAATCTCGCGCACAAGACATCTTACTATTTCTGACACATCGGAACCTTAATGGAGTAATAGGATGAACAGGTTCAAGCCAAGGCAAGATTCTTCTGTGCAAATGCCTAGGCTGGTTTCCCCCAGCCGTGGCGATTTCGAGGTAGTGCATCTGCCTGTAAGCGAGCTTACTCCTTCCGAGAGGAGCGAGATCGCAGGCATACACGACCAGGCATGGCCCAACGGCCCGCTATGGCATGAGCGCATACCAGCAAACATGCTCTACAAATGCGACTTCCTGCATGTTGTCAGGAATGCCTCCACGAACAGGATCGTAGGTTTTAGTATCGGCTCCGTAATGGGCTATGTGCACCCATTTACGCGGGATGAAGACCTGCCTGGCAGCGGCATACATCTCTGCCTCAGCGCCATAGAGGAATCGCACAGGGGCCGGGGCCTGTTCAGCAAGCTTCTCAGGGAGCAGGTGCGTATGGCGGTTCAGGACGGCTTTTCCATAATCACCGCAACGGCAACCCACGACCTTGCAGTTCCGACTCTTGCAAGGCGACTTGACGAGTTGGCCGAACGCGGCATAATACAGGGATTTGATGCCACCCTCAACTATTGCGACCTCAGGGAGTGCCTCCGCGGCAGGCCGCTCCTGGGCGAGCTTGAGATAAGGATAAGGCAGTAGCAGCCTCCTCCCCTGTGCGCCTAGTCACCCCTTTCTCTGCAACACCTTAAGGCTGTCCCATGCTATATGCTCAAAGTACATCTTCCTCTCGAACGCGGTGCCATAATAGTTAAACTGGTTCTCGGAGTAGTAGTTCACGGTGAATCTTGCCTCGCCTGTAAGGAATTCAAGCGCCTCTTTGAGCATGACTTCCGGAGTGCTGACAGGTATGCCCTCCTTCCAGAGCTCCCTCAGCATAGTCACATACATGCCATGCATATATGGGTCCATAACCATCAGGACATAGCCCTCGCTGCCTCCCAGCCCGGGAGGGTATAGCAAGATCCCGTGATTGTGAAAACTAAACACTATCTCAAAAGGATGCGACCCGCTCCACCCTTCTCCCCTGAGCCACTTCCCGAACTCCTCCTTGCTACTGCTATCCCTTAGCTCTAGCATTCCTCCGTGCCTTATGTCAGAGTGCCTTTCATAAGTCGCTACGGGATCCGCCATGGCATCTTCACCGTATGCTGCAGAATAGCAGACAGCAGCGGTCCCTAAATACTCGTCCAGGGATATTTGGCCTGCAGGTCTCACTTCCTGTTCTTGGTACTGCCTAAGTATCGATTCTGCCTCTGCCTTCTCCATAAACGAGACCCTTTCATCTTCTTCAACCGTATGTCTTCTGAGTATGGTCCCTGTCCTGAACTCATATGGCACCATCGCCTCAAGATTGCCAGGAAGGCTTGAGTTGAATTCTATCGCAGACTCAAACATGCGCAAATAAGAGGGCGCAACCTTTTCTTTGCCATCCATCACTACCAGCCCGCCAAGGTTCTGCCCGAAATCCATGATAAATTCATTCTTGCGGGTTATTGCGTTGCTATAATCAGTTACTGAAAAGGGCACGCATATCTGCCTCTTGCCCCGCATCAGCGGCATGTATAAGTCTGACCATGCAAGGCTCTCCCGATGCGATGTCGGATCGAAATCGCGCGTAAGCTCCCCTACCAGGGACTTGAGTCCGTCATTCTTCAGTTCCCTCTTCGAATAGGAATCAAGCTCAAGCAGCCTCCTTGCAGCACTTAGTTGCACTAATTTTTGCAAGAGTTCACCCATATTATTCTGTTATTACAGCTCCTCCATGCGCTCATAGCTGTCCAGCATGAAGTAATTCTGACTGTCCTCCTTGAAAATAGATCTTATCCTCCCAACCAGCTCCTCCTTGCCGTATTTCTTCGAGCATACAATGACTGTGTTGGAGGTAAAGAATCCTGTATGCAGCTTGTAGACCTTGAAAAACGACTTCAGCAGCCTTACATATGTCTCGAAGTTCTCGTACCCGTTCGATGACTTTATGTAATTCATTGCAAATATCCCGTCTTCTGTAAGCGCAGCATTAACATCCTCGACAAATTCCCTTGAGAAAAACTGCTTTGGTATCAAATCGTTTATGTATGCGTCAAGTATAATTACGTTGTACATGTCCTCCTTGCCCCTGACGTATTCGGCACCATCTCCGACCTCCACCTTCATTCCCACGTCTTCCTTGAGAAAGTCCTTCATTATGCCTATCATCTCCCTGTTTATCTCCACGGCCTCTATGGAAACCGCAGGGCCCCGCAGCTTATTCAATTCATAGGCGATAGTCCCTCCGCCAAGGCCTATCATGAGCAGTCTTGGGTTCTGCCATGCAAAACCCAGGGGCACAAGGAAATCCCAGTATTCATGGGTATAAATTGACTCGGTGTTAAGCCTGGAATAGACCACTCCGTTGAATTTTACTACCCTTTCATAGCCCCAGTCAAAGACCTCTACCTTGTCCTTGCCTATCTGCACCGTGGTTGTCTTATGGTTTCTCAGGAACCGTCCAAGCAAATCCGTGGCGCTCACCAAGAATGTCATATGCCTGAAAGATTATAAGGTCATAGCCGAAAACCTGCCCATTTCAGGAGATGGTCGGATACCATGGTGCGCATATTCTGCGGTACACAGCACTGCAGCCCTGGATATGCCGGCATTGAAGCCAAGCACAATTTCATGTGCTGTTCAGTATCGCGCGAAGCTCCGCGGCCATCTTCCTCTGCTTTGTATCCCTGATCCCCATGATCTTGGATGTCCTGTAAGGCTCGTTTGCATAGCGCGAGTACTCGTCCACGAGCTCAAGGAGCCTGCTCCTTCCCTTCCATGACATGAAGTCATAGTGGCCGCCATCCATTCGCGCCCTTATCGCCGTGACAAGCTCTGTTATGCCTTCGCTCTCCTTCTTGAGGTCCTGTATTGTTATCTTGGTCATTGTGTCGCCTTAACATGAATGGATAAAGCGGCAAAGTTGTTTTTCTAGGATAAGAGCCCCTCTACCCACATTAGTATATACGCCGTTCTCATATATAAGGGCGTCAATTCCGCTGACTATCTGAAAAGACCTCCGGGTGAATCCTTTTATTGATTCGCTTCAATTCCCTATAGGCTGCATTATGAGAATACTTGTGACAGAACCAGAGTATTTCGACGATGAAGCGATGGAGGTGCTCTCTAGGTCGGGCACAGTAGTCGCAAAAAGGCTTACTTACAATGAGCTTTCGAACAAGATATCTAAATTCGATGCAATACTGGTGAGAATTGAAACGCGCCTTGACAGGACGATGCTGAGAAAGGCCAAGAAGCTCAGGGTAATAGGATCGGCAACTACCGGCCTCAACCACATAGACGTGAAATACGCCCTGGAACACGGAATAAAGGTCATCAGCCTTCACGGTACCCATACGGTGCCCACCGCTGAACATGCGCTTGCGCTCATGCTCAGCCTCTGCAGGAAGATACCTTGGGCGCATGCCGCCCTATTGCGCGGGGAGTGGAAAAGGTACAGGTTCATAGGGACGCAGCTCTCCGGAAAGACTCTGGGAATCATAGGATTTGGCAGGATAGGCAGCCAGGTTGCCAAGTATGCCGAATCCTTAGGAATGCATGTTATATTCTATGATCCGTATGTAAAGTCCGGGCCGGGCAAGATACGCTCTGTGCTGCTAAGAAAACTGCTCGCGGAATCCGACATAATAACTATTCACGCTGAACTTACCAAAGAGACCAGAAACATGATCGGCGCTGCCGAATTCCGTGCGATGAAAAGAAGTACGTTCCTGATCAACACTGCACGTGGCGAGATTGTAGACCAGCAAGCCCTGATAAGAGCACTT
Organism: Microcaldota archaeon; assembly: GCA_021804105.1. GTDB lineage: Archaea > Micrarchaeota > Micrarchaeia > Micrarchaeales > CABMGC01 > JAKAVK01. The sequence continues at coordinate 105,582 of JAJZKP010000001.1, forward strand.
GAAAAACGTGAAATTGCAGGCGCCGCAGAGGACGTATTCCCAAAGGAGCCCATGGAAGGCAGCAGCAGGCTCCGGGCATATGCGAGGACGCATGGCAATCTTATAATAACGCCCCATATATCTGCCTCTGCTGACGATGCAGTCCACGCAGCAGGAGTTGAAATAGCAGAGAAGGTATGCAAAGCCCTCCCGCTTCCCAACAAGGGAAATACCTGAAGTCATTGCGTTGCTGCACAAACTCCTGCAGTATCCTTGTCTATTACCCTATAGAGCCTCTTGGAGAGTTTTTGGTGCGATGACCCGGCCCTGCCGTTCCTGGAAACCGTTACCCCTATGGCAGTCTTCCTGTCATGAACTAACTTCTCGTCATTGATAAGTATGCGCGCGCCGTTTGGCAGGCCCCCGACTATGTGATCGAACCTTATATGGGCCTTCCTGAGGCTGACAATGGTTGCCTTAAGGTCGCGCCCCTTCCTGCCTGTGGTAAACACTACGGTATCGTGTTCAGGTATGCATCTGAGGAACTCCAAGGCATGGGGCAGCGGCCTCTCTGTTTTCCCAGGATGCTCAAGGTACTTGTTGTGCTCAAACACCGTACCATCAAGGTCTATGAACCATGTACGCCCGTGTTCCTTCGATATCCTTTCCTGCATAACCAACACTTGCCTAGTCAAATATACATACCTATTGGTAGTGATTCAGTCAGATCTGCTCCCTATCAATCCATAGCACCAAAGCCAAGCAAAACAGAGCAAATGCCCTAAAGCCCATTGCCAGTACTCATCCTGCTGCGTTTCCTATTCAAAACAAGACTTCAGGACAAGGTAGAACGTATAAATCGTGGTAGCAATCATGCCTATGCCGAACAGCACTAATCCCACAATAGAGTAATTTGCCATGATATGCTATTGGCTCTAATTATTCATAAACATTTCTGTTGCATGACATTCGGTCTGCAGGAATAGCCTTTCCGATTGCATGAGATTATATAAACCTCCCTGCATACGCGAATATAAACCTCGCAGCGCCTCCCAGAAAAGGAATCCCTGCGCTTACGCGGTTGAGCACATTAAGCTCATTTCCAGTCACAGCGCCTGTCTTGGCAACCAATATCGGATAAAGTACAAGAGCCTCAACTACTCCTATCACCATAGTATACAGAGGCCTTATTGACAAGAATGCGAGAGGAAGCATGAATAGAGCCAGGAGAAGGCAGGAGAGGACCACGCGTGCCAGGGGACCGAAATCAAGCCTTATCCTTAGAGAGGAGAAGTCCCTAAGGTAGAGAAGCGCAAGTGCTATCCCGCCTATGTAGAAATATGCTATTATGACCCCCAAGACATGCAGATATGGAGCAAGCGCCAGAAGCGCTATGAACTCTACAATTCCGCCAATGGCAGTGTACTTGAGGATCCTTGCGACCTTCCCAAGGCTCGCAAGCAGGTATGAGGCGAAGCTGCCGAGGAAGCCTATCAATATGCCAATGCTGACAAGAGGCATGTAGAGTATTGCGCTGCTGTATGCGGCAGTGAATACCGTGACTATTATGTCCTTCGAGAGTACAGAAGCATACACCACTATCGGCGCAGAGAACAGCACTGCGTAGTAAAGCGCCCCCTCGTACATCTTGCCTATCTTCTGGATATGCACCTTGTTGAAGAATGCAGCTGAGAACATAGGAATAAGAACCATTGAGATTGCTCCGCTCATCACGTCTATAACCTGGCCAATGCGCATTGCTATTCCGTACTGGCCTATGAACGCTGCAGGCACAAGGAGTATGCCCAGGAAGATGACAGAGAAATTGCCCACCAACGCGCCGATGATGCCAGAAGCAGTAAGTACCAGAGAGTATGAGAACATCTCCTTCAGCCTGTGCAGCATGCCTGTAATTGAAATGCGGATTTGCACACGCAGGGCTATGAATGCAATTGTAATGATAGAAGCGATGGTATACCCGCTTATGTATCCAACAAGCACCCCGAGAGCCCCATAGCCCAGCACTGCAAGGGTTATGCTCGCTATTGCCTGTATGGCAAGCTGCAAAGCAGTAGACCATGCGACCTCTGCCTTAGTGCCTACGCTTATCAGCGTTGTATTCACTATTGGGTATATGACTATGCCGGCAATCGCAAGAGCAGCAGCATAGACGTAAATGGAATCGGCTGCAGAACCAAACACTACCTGCGCAATGTACCCGGAGAGTGCGAAGCAGACAAGTATGAGTAATACAGAGACAACAAGGAAGATAGCCACAGAATCGCCTATCAGTATGCCTATGCTCGAGTGCTTTCCCTCCCTCTCAAGCTTAGGTATGATGCGGTTGAGGTAGGCTCCTGCATTTATCGCGCCAAACGAGGCAACGAAGCCAGCAAGCGACGTGCCCAGCGTGTATATTCCGTACTGCGAAGGCCCGATGACCCTTGAGACTATTATTATCATAGCAGCTCCAAGGAGAAGCGAGATTATCTTGCCTATGAATATGAACGAGGCAAAACCGGCGCTCCTGACTCCTATGGAAAGGGCAGCAGTGCCATCCTTGCCGTGGTTGCCATATCTGCCACCATCGCCCCTGCGGCCACGCTTCACTGCCATACAATACCGCAACCATATCTCACAGGAGCATTATAAATCCATAGCGGGAGGGGCGTGTTAATCTTCATAGAGCCGCGATATGCAAAAGCCTGCTTCCCCAATCCCTCATATAGCCAGTCATCATTCTGTGTTATCCTACATCTTGGTTATTCTATGCGCGTTTCAGCGTCTCTGGATATCATGCAGATTCAATTTGTATTACAACGGACTCACTCTGTTAGTGTTTCTGCAATGCGGCAGGCATCTTCCAAGTGGGTAGCAGATATTGACTCTATATTTAAGCCAAGTGGCACATCCACTTTGTTTTTAGATACGAAATCCCTTATATCGGAAAGTATGGACGCATAGAGTCTGCTGATTCTGGGGCCCACATTGCTATCTCTCAATAAATAAGTCTCTGTTTTATCTGGAATTTCAGCACCAAGCCATTCTATAAACTCCAAATCGAAAGGTGTTGATGCCGCTGCAAAGCTGAGAAAGACAGTTGCAGGTGCAATTCCATTCTTGGAGCAGAGCATCTGGTAACTTTTTAGAACCTGTTTTATTGGCCTCGAGTCAAGCAAAACCTGTGTTGTGAAGAACGAAGCTCCGCTTTCTGTCTTAGATAGCATCCTTGACGGTTCGTTCTTCCTTGTAGGTATGCATATGTTACCTATTTTTACACCGTTTACCCTGCTTGCTATCCTGTTCGATTCAGTCACAGCCGGACCTCTGTATTCCCTACCTTCAATGCTGCCTCCCACAAAAACGAATCTGTTGAATCCATAGCGCTTAACACATTCTCCAACCCACGAAGAGAGTTCCTTCCTCGAAGTCATATGCACTGTTATCTTGTTAATAACTATCTGACTCCCGACTAGTTTTCCTATACGTAGACCAAATTCCCTGGTGTCATAGTGCCTATACAAGGGTATGCCCCTAAAATTCTCATCTACTATCTCAGGTATGTTGATGTAATCTACATTACCTAACCTGTTCACAGCATCGGCTATCCTTTTCACCGATTGGATCATGAACTTCTTAGAAACTCTTCTTGATGGGGGAGTAACCTCCAACATCAGTTCCACTCACTCACCACCATATTCGGCTCTGGCAAGGGCTGCGCCTTCTGTCATGCTGCAGAGCTTTGCAAACGCCACATTCCATCTCCTTGTCCTTAGCCCACAGTCAGGGTTGACCTGTATAAGCGATGGATCTCCAATCACTTTTGCCGCGTAGAGTATCCTATCTCTGACTACCTGTGGGGACTCTATAAGATCAGAGTGTATGTCTATCACACCGACGCCTACATTGGAGTGCATATCATATTCCTTAAAAAGCCTCAACGCCTTGAATGTACCAGGATCCACCTCTTCAGGTCTGAAATTTGTTGGCGATGCATGATTTGTAAATTCTATGAGATACGAGTCAGCCACACAATCCGCAAGTTCTGGAAAGAGTGAAGGATAATCACTGTAGCAAAGATGCACGGTCTTCTCCACGTTTCTTGGCACACCCTCAAACGATGCGTTTATAGCGTCACTGAACAACCTGGATTCACCTTCGTTAGTCGCAGCCCCTGGCTCGTCAATCTGAATAACCGCTGCACCATTCTTCGCCAGGTCTCGAACTGCAGGGTTAAGGACCTTTGATGCGAAATCCAACACCGCATCACTTCGCGCCCTATTCATTGCACCATTCCCCCACACTCCACTCTTTTCCAACCTTCCAAGATAGTACTCGAGATATGACCAATCGGCCATAGTATACGGACCGGTAAGGCATGGCTTTACTACTTTCCTGGTATTCCTGCGCACAAACTTGAATTCATCAACAAAGAACCTCTTGCCATCCTCTATAATTGATACTTCATCTTCGGTTATGCCTTTCCTGAAGTAATTTGCATCAAATGCATTAAGCACTCCTGCGGTTCTGATCCCTCTTACGTATCTGGCGAGGAAATCATACATCTCAGTACGCGGCTGTTCGCCGTTGAAGATCCTGTCAAGTCCAGCTGCCTCAAGCATCCTTATCGCATACAGCGTGGATATTTCTATTATCCTGTCCCTTTCCTCCTGATTCAGTTCCTTCCTTTTCTGCAAGAGACCTGTGCCTCTGTTGTTTGCCAGCTCCCCAACCTCCTTCACACCAAGCCTCTCACCCCACAACAGCGCAGATGCAATGGTAGGTTTGTCAACTCCGGAACCCAGCTTCTGCCTCCATAAGGGTCGTTGCAGACTCCCTATTTCCTGCGTTATAAACATCTTTTTCATATCATATACCGTTTATTCTTGAGAGAACTCTTATCTTCTGCAGTGCCGTCTCGAAAGGCACATCATAAAGCCTGTCCCTGGGTCCGATGTAGAATCTCCCTGAAAAGCTCGTCTTTTCAAGTACCTTCCTCAGGATACTTATCACTCCCTTCTCTGATTCGATTCCTACTCTGGTACTGTCCATTACCCCAACCATCATCTCTTTTCCTGTGTCCACCTTGGCTTCAGCATCGAATACGGCGTCTATGCCAATCATGTCTATCGAAGAGGAATCTGCGAGCGGCACAACCTTCTTGGCAGACGAGGAAGGATAATGCACCCCTACTTTCATTCCAGGCGATTTTATGCTTGACAATGTACCTGCATACCAGTCAGGCACCCTGAAAGTGCCCTTCGACTGTTCGTATCCAACCATATGATCCAGCAGGAGCACGCACTTATAGCCTCTTCTCAAGAGTGCAGGCATGCTCTTTGACAAGGCCTTTGAATAATCAACAGCAAGATCGCCAGCGGATCCGTAAAAGTTATTCTCAATCATCCTCGAGAGCGAATACGGGGCGGGAAGGAAGATTACCGCAGGTTTCTTAGAATGAGGTACTGCGCCGGCGAGCTCTTCACCCACGCACGTTATCTTCCCGCTGACAAGGGGCTTCCTGTAAAATGTATTTGTCCTGAACCATCTGGTAACCGGCCCAACAGAGTCTTCGCCAGCAGAGGCTCTAGATGCGAATCCGGAGAATGATCTTGCAATAGGCCTGAAAATATCGAGCCAGTCAAGCTGGCCATATGACAAATAGGCAAAATTAGACTGTTCTGATACTAGAGCGTCTGCATCCCTGCCTATCGCTTCCATGAATTGCTTCTCTTCTGCATATCCGTCACGGAAGAGCCTGTGCACTCTTGAAGTAGCAGCAGAACGTGGCGAGATTCCTGCAAGCATCGAACCCATAAATTCCAATTCAGCGTTTTTAGTCCTGTTCACAATATACTATTTATAAATAGATTATTATTAATACTTTTACCGATAGGAAAAGGTACGAGCAGATGCCCAGATACCTGTTGTGCTCAAGGATCAGCATTCCAGATATAACTCAACCGTATTCATATAAGCATCATTAATATCTTATGGCCCTATTTAAAAAATACACTAAGGACAATTTGATCAAGCGTGCAGAAAATGAACTTTAACCACATCGACTATGTTTTATGCCAAAAACACAAGTTTTATGCATACATCCATGCCCAGAGGGTTATAACTAACTTGAATGAAGTTTTGTTTTTCCTTGCAGGTCTATCTAAAATGGTTGAAATAAGGCTGAGGGATGGTCAAAAGGTTACGGTAAGAGACAGAATGGAATTCGATAAGTTTCTCGGAAGCCCTAACTTCAGAGAGCAGTTCCTAAAAAATGCCGGTGTCGATATAAGTAATACTAACAACTCTCAAATAACGCTAAGATTCCCGGACAATCTCAAACTAAGGTTTTATTATAACACCAAAAAAGAACAAGCCAATATCTTATACACGACATACGACCTGTTCGTATTAAACACATACGCGCTACCTAGCATAAAAGGCAAGGAAGTCCTTGACATAGGCGCAAACATAGGAGATTCCGCTATCTATTTTGCAACTAAAGGCGCAAAGCACATATATGCGTTTGAGCCCTATCCACATACATTTGCAATGGCAAAGAAAAATATTAAGTTAAATAAACTAGAAGGCAAAATAACGCTGTTCAACGAGGCTATAGAGAAATCAAATAATAAAATCACCCTTACCACAAAAAGGATACATACCGGTGGTCTCCCCATAAAAAACACTACGGTATCGTGTTCAGGTA
>JAJZKP010000017.1 GCA_021804105.1 Microcaldota archaeon
GATCCAAGTCCATCTGGAATGGGCGCTTTCCCCTCCTGAATACTTTGACTATTGGAGTATGGCATTGGTCACATACTTTGCCAGTAGGCACTATGGCTGCGCCCTGAGGTAATGGATATGCGTTATTGCAGCTGGGCCAATTACTACAACCTACGAAGTTCTTGCCAGTTCCGGACCTCTTGATCACGAGCATGCCACCATCCTTGGGGCACGTCCCGAGAGAGCTTTCCACAACTGATTCCTTGAGCCCTTTCGTGAGCTCGTCGCCTATACCTTTCTCGTTCTTCTTGAAGTCTCCCACGATCTTACGTATTATGTTCTGGCCTTCCTTGATAACAGATTCCTCACTGGCCGTGCCTTTGGTTATGCTTTCCATGTCAGATTCAAGAGTTCTTGTCAGTTCCTCATCGAGTATCTCGGGGCAGTAAGTGCTCAGTGCAGAGTAGACACTCATCCCAAGCCCGGTTACCTCAAGCCTTGAACCCTTAATATACCCGCGCCGGAATAGCGTATCGATTATCTCTGCCCGTGTTGCCTTCGTACCGAGGTTTTTCCTCTCAAGTAATGCTATGAGACTTGCTTTAGAGTACCGTTTCGGCGGTTCCGTAACTCCTTTTTTAGAGGAGACCTTCTCAGGCCTGACTTCTGCCCCTATGGTCATATCTGGCAGCGTGGCTTCCTTTGGCTTGTAATAGCCATAGAACTCAAGCCAACCCTTGCGTTTGATCATGTTGCCATCTGCACCATACTCATCACCACTCGCATTTAGCACAATCTTTGTGCTTTCTATTGTGGCATAGTCGGCAAAACATGCAAGGAATCTTTTTGTTATTAGATCGTATACTTTCTCCTCCTCTGGGGTGAGCTTCTTAGGCTGTTCTCCGGTAGGATATATGGCAGGGTGGGCTTCATCCTCTTTTGCACCCTCAGCGGGGCGGAACCTCTTCTCGTTTATCAGCCGCTCGGCAAGCTCCTTATATGCGTCTGATTTTGCAAGCTGCGATATTATCTTAGGCAGATTGAGCGTGTACGGCAATTTCTGCGACGTTGTTCTGGGATATGATATATATGAACGCTCGTAGAGAGACTGTGCCACTGCCAGCGTCTTAGATGGGTCAATGCCGAAGACTCTGCTAGCTTCCAGCTGCAATGAAGTAAGATCGAACGGGGGGTATGGCCTCAGCTGATTCTCCTTCCTGTCCATGGACTTGACTCTTATATCACCTTTCTTGACTCTCTCGAGTATTTCATCTGCTTGTTCCTTCTCGAAAATGTTGCCGCGCCTGTTCTCGAACTCTATTCCGTTGGCCAGTATGAGCAATCGCCAGAAGTCCCTAGGCTTGAAGTCCTTGATCTCCTTCTCGCGTTGCGCTAGTATCGAGAGGGTAGGCCCTTGCACCCTGCCTATGCTGAGTACCTTTTTAACCCCCAGCGAAGCCATGGCGCGTATAAGAGCCCTACTGAGATTTATCCCCCACATCCAGTCGAGCATGTGCCTTGTCTCACCTGCAGCGAAGTATCCCTCATCAAATGGATCGAGCTTGGCGTACGCATTTAACAGGTCCTCGCGCGTAGTGGTTGAGAACCTCATCCTCTGAACATTCTTAGAATCCAGCTGTGCATTGACATCGCCCTTGGTGACGAACTTGACTATGTTGGTGCCTATCACCGTACCCTCTATGTCATAGTCGCATGCGTTTATGAACAGGGTGCAGCGCTTGCTTATGTTCTCTATGGTATCCAGGTATTTCTTTGTGAAGTAAGACGAATCGTTCGTTTTGTACGATGCCACCCATTCTATGTCGAAGATAGGGAGCTCGCGGCCTTGGGACTTTTGTCTTATAGTAAAGAGATGCCCTGCCGCCGCGACTATGAACAGCGTGTCCGGGCCTTTCTTGACCTCGTAATAGCTCACTCCGTTGAATGATTGCCTGGATGGTGGTGCATCGCCAAGTGAAAGTGCCAGCCTTAAGGCTACGCTCGGCTTTTCTGCGATTATGAGCTTGTTCATTTCCGTATTACCTTCGTCTTATCCTTGGAATTGCTTCTTTGCTGTGCCCGTCCCTGGTCAGGAAGGCTGCGTGCAAAGTAGTATCCGACAATTACAGTAACTATTGCAACTATATAGAATATTATCGTATATCCGAAGGCAAGGAATATTATTGCGATTATGCTGAACCCGAGTACTGAGGCAGACAGGTATACCATGTGCATCTCTTTCTCGTCTCTTATGTCCATCATATGAAGATTCTATAAAGTATCAAGGTTAATGAACCTTCCGTAGCTATTTAATAATCGGAGGGGGAGAGATGAACGAGTTTCTCATAATTGCCATAGTGCTTTTTGCTGCGTTCCTGGCTGCCGTTGCCCAATATATCTTCAAGAAGTCGATGCCTCGATTTAACATGGGCATATCTGGATTACTAGAGTTGTTAAGAAACAGAAAGATAGTACTGGGGCTTGGGGTATATGCCATAAGCCTGGTGGTGTATCTGTATGCGCTTAGTACAAGCGCGCTGTCTTTTGTATACCCGACATTTGCAAGCGTCTTCGTATTTGTGCTCCTGTTCTCCAAGTTTGGGCTTGGCGAACGTATTTCACTGCACAGAGCTCTGGGAGTTGCCATCGTAATAGCAGGCATAACGATAGTCGCGCTGACGTATTGACAAGGGTGACATTATGAAGGAACGCGATTCAAAGGCATTCTTCGTGGTTGTGCTTTCCGTAAGCACGCTTCTTGGCGGGCTCGGTCAATTCCTATTTAAGGAGGGGCTGGTGAACCATGGCCTTACATTTGCATTTTACCTTGCAATAGGGCTTGCTGTCTACGCCATATCGACTCTGCTTTATTTTTATGCGCTCAGCAGAAGAAGCTTGAGCTGGGCATACGGTTTTGGAGGCATGAGCTATATATTTGCAAGCGTACTAGCGTTTTTGCTGCTCGATGAGAGCATATCTCCATTAAGATGGCTTGGCATAGTTGTCATTGCAGTAGGAACTGCAGTTATAGGATTAAGCTGATAAGATCTGCTCCTGCGGTGTCGATTTTTCCTATTTCTTGCTTCCCTTTTGTGCCTTGTTCACGGAGTAGATTATCTCGCGTAATATAGCTGACCTCAGCCTCCTTATGTTTACATCGACGACCTCGAAACGCACGGACATCACGTATATGCTCGTGTGGAGGTAGTCCACCTCGGCGGTATAGTCCTTTATGTTGTATTTCTTCATTACCTTGTCTATCGCGCCAGAGGCTGTTTCATATGGCACCTTTATGTCAAGGTCAAACTGTATTTTCATCTTGTGCTCCTTGGCCCGGTGGAAGTTCATCACAAGAGCCTGCGAGACTATTGAATTGGGTATGTATATAGGAATTCCGTCCTCGTGTATCAGCTTTGTATAAAGGACTCCTATGCTATCTACGGTTCCAACGAACCCAGGAACAAACCTATCGTGCGGATACGATTCAGGCTGCATTGTGTATTGCCACGTATGCAGGTTTACGTAGTCTCCTGGCTCTATGGTCCTGCTTGCAAGCAGGTATACGCCTGAAATTAGATTTGAAATAGTTGACTGTGCGGCAAGGCCAACAACTACGCCAAGGAAACCTGCACCGACAAGAAGGCCGCTGATATTCTGCACCCCTATTAGTATAGTCAATATAGTTAGTATAAGCAATGCATACGCAAGAACACGAAAGAGCTGGCTGAGGGTACGTGCTTCAGCCGAATTGATTCCTTTTATCATATAATAAAATATGGCTTTCCCCAGGGCCTCTATTATTGCTATCCCGAATATGACTACGAATAAGGATTCTGCGAGAGAGGTGTATATCTGATGCTGGCTTGCCTGGATGATGTTGTTGCTTGGTATTATGCCGATGTCAGCAAGTACCACGAATAGTGCAACCATTGCTATTGAGGCAAGAATATACAGATATGGACTGATGGCCATTCTGTCTGACCTCTTGATAGTTACCGTCATTCAGATTACCACGGATGTTGCCTGCATGCAACACTATACTAAAGTTGAAAGGTATAAAAGGGTACGTATCAGGTTGACCTGTAGTTTTCTGAGTCTTGTACTCGTAAATAGCGGAAATTTATAACTTCCCCTACAGGCGCAACAGGCTTAAGTTTTTAAAACATGCAGTTGGCTTATATAGCAGGCGATCTAATGGGGGATGCACATGGGGAGGAGGCAAGATAGGGGTTACGTTCAGGAATTCATGAAGAAGCGCCAAGAAGAGATTGAAGAGGAGCTGGAGCTTCTTGAAGAGTCGATAATTCATGAAGAATCCGAACCGGAAGAGAATTGGGATCCGTAGCTCCTTGTTGTATGCATAATTAGCCATACGGAATTGCGAAATGTGAGCATGTACTTTTTAAGCTTTAGGCTGCTATATTAATTTAGATAATATGCTGTTTTTACTTGGTGTTGCTCTTGATATTGGCGTAGCGTTAATTGTAGCTGTAATAATAATTCTGGTGGCAATAGCTGCAATATTCAACGGCCTGGTGGTGAGGAGGAATAGGGTCCAGAACGCGGCAGCGCAGATAGACGTGCAGTTGAAAAGGAGGTACGACCTGATACCTAACCTGGTGGACACCGTGAAGGGGTACATGAAGTATGAGAAAAGCGTGCTCACTACAGTAACACAACTGAGAACTTCAATAGTATCAGGATCTATGCAGGACAAGGCTTCTGCAAACAACCAGATAAGCCAGGCCCTGAAGAGCATCTTCGCTGTTGCAGAGAATTATCCAGACCTTAAGGCTTCTACGAATTTCCAGAACTTGCAGACCCAGTTGATGGATACGGAAGACAAGATAGCGTTTGTGAGAACATCATACAATGATTACGTTCTCGACTACAACAATGCAATACAGGAAATGCCTGGCATGTTCTTCGCGAACGCACTCGGATTCAAGAAGATGGACTTTTTCCAGGTACCTGAGGAAGCAGCCAAGGAACCCGTAAAGGTGAATTTCGATGATGTGAATTCCCCGGGTCAGCAGCCCAGGCAACAGAAGAGCCAAGCATCATCAAAGCCGAAAAGATCTACAGGACCCACACAGCCGCCAGTGTCGAAGTAAGTGGTTTGTATGGCAAGTTATTTTGACGAAATAGCAGTAAATAGGTTCAAGTCACTCATACTATTCGCAGTGTTCACGCTCCTCTTTCTTGGCATAATATACATGCTTATGCTCCTTTTTGGCGGAGGACCAATACTGCTTTCGGTTGGGTTAGTGCTCATACTTGTTTATGGCCTGATAGTATATTTTGCAGGAGACAGGGCAGTCCTGGCATTATCGAAGGCAAAGCTCGCTGACAAGGCCAAGTATCCGGTAATATATGATACTGTTGAGGGCCTGGCAGCGGCATCACAGGTTCCGGTACCGAAAATATACATAATAAATGACCCAAACCCGAATGCATTTGCAACAGGAAGGAACAAAAAGGCGTCTTCGATAGCAGTCACGAGCGGCCTTCTGTCAATGATGAACAGGAACGAACTGGAAGGCGTCCTAGCGCATGAAATGTCCCATGTGTACAACAATGACATACTTTTTATGATGGTGGCAGTGGTCTTTGCAGGAGCAATAGGCATAATATCCGCTTTGGTGAGAGGCATGTTCTTCTTCGGCGGATTTGGAGGCAGGAGAAACGGAGGCGTACTCATACTTGTAGCTTTGGTGATAGGCGTCCTTGCGCCTATCTTTGCCCTGCTCCTTAGACTTGCAATATCAAGAAGGCGTGAGTATATGGCAGATGCAAACGGGGCAAGGTTGATCAGGAATCCCGGAGCATTAGCCAGTGCGTTGGCCAAGATACAGGCATATACGTCAAACCCACAGTCAAGACCGATGGCTACTGCAAATGAGATAACGGCCTCGCTCTATTTTTCTAGCCCGTTCAAGGCGGCAAGCATCATGAACCTTTTTTCGACACATCCGCCAATAGCAGAGCGCATTGCCAGGCTAAAGAAAATGTATTAATTATCTCACGAAATTGGTTATAGCCTTCGCTATTTCCATAGGGAAAGTGTAATGAGGGGTGTGGCGTGCGTTCTTTATCATAAGCAGTGTGCTGCTGCTTATACGTGCGAAGAGTGCGTCGGCCTGCTTTGGGTCTAATATATCGTCCTTAGAACCCCATATTATCAGCGTTGGTGCAGTTATCATACCAAGCTCCGAGTTCGTTAGGGCATCGATGTCTGTGAATTCCCTGTCAAGTATGCTCTTGATAACATACTGGTTTGCACCTGAGAGTATAGGATTTCTGAGTATGGACTCTTTTCTTCTTTCTTTCTCAGCTTCATCAAGAGAACCAAACTGTGAAGGTAATCCTGCAGAGTCTTCAAGAATCAATCTGTCTATTTCATTTGATATAGCATACTTTGCCGCTATCCAACCACCATAGGAATGGCCAAAAATAGATGGATTTCCAATCCCAAGCTCGGCGATTGTCTCTCTGAGCGCGCTAACCTGTATATCAACACTGTATTCCAGCTCTGGGGCCGCTGATTCCCCATGCCCCAGCATATCGATTAAGTATATGCTATTATTCGAGTTAAGGAATGGCACCAGGGTTGTCCAGGTCCTTGTGCTAGATCCCAGCCCATGTAGAAAAATGATTTGCTTTCCTTCACTTTCATGGGCTTTTACATGTATTTTCCCAAAGCTTGTGTGAACACTCATATCTATAAAATCTTTCTCGATGTCCATATTAAAGGATAAATATCAGTGTCTCTATAATAACCTTGTGATACTGTGGGAGTTGAATCTGCCGTGGTTCTGCCTGAGCCTGAACCCGTAGCATTTCTGTGCTCTTCAGACTCAAGCATTAATTCACTGGTTAACAATGCTAGGAAGGCTTCCTCAGGAAATAACTTTATCTTGCTTCTCGACAACAGACACGAGGTGCCTGAGAGATTACTACCTGCATATCTAAACGCTTATATCAGGGGTATGGAAAAGCGCAAGCGATCCGGCAGCCTGCAGATAGAACTTTTGCTTTTCATTGCTGGTACATTCAAGATAAACAAGGCCATATCAGATTACGGTGCAAAGAGGAACAGGGACTTCATACTTGTTGGAAATAACGAGGAATCGAGTAGAAAGTATGCCAGGCAAAATAATGTCAGAATAAGGAAGCGGCTCCGACTTAGATTCGGAGCAGAATATTTGCCTGTCATTGAATAACCGGATTAAGTAGCTAAGGAGATAATTATATTCATAAGCACATCTGCAGTATCCTCGCAATTATCCAGCACATCGTCAGAGATATATGAAAGGTTAATTAGGTGGTAGAAGGTCTTAAAGTTTGTCTTTGTTTTGTATGCGTAGTTCAACATTTCCTCCTTTACCTCATCACCTTCCTCCTCTATGACGCGTACCTTGCCGCGCATCCTCCGTATATCCTCGATTCTGCCGGCCGAATGCATATCATAAAGAACGCCAAGAGCCTTATCAGCCAGTTCGTTTGTGGCTTTGATCTTGAGCCTTACGAACCTGTTCTGCACAGGATTTGTCAGCTTGTATCTAGTGAATGACCTGGCAAGCACAAATATCATGTCCGTTATCTTGTACTCAAGCTCAACGAGCTGGAGCATGTCAGGTATGACATTTGGGGAGACTGCCCCCGATGTTATGGTATTGGAGAAATTGACCACTTCCTCATAGGATTCGGACTTTATCTCGTGGATCCTTTCAAGGTTGGAAGATCCATCTAATACCTCATAAAGCAATTTGCTCGCATTCTGGGCGTTGCTTATCAACTTCCGCATCTGTACTAGAACCTTCTGTTCTCCGACTTCTGTGAGTCCCGAAAAGATTCTCATCGATTTGCACCCTCAAACTCCGCGTTGAGTATCTCATATATTCTTTGCGCTTTCTTTTTGCCTATCTTGTCCACTCCCTCAAGATCTTCGATGTCGGCAGACACCACACCCCTGATGGTCTTGAACCTCTCAATCAACTTCTGTGCAAGCTTCGTGCCGATTCCGGGTATTGAACTGAGTATCAGCACCTGCCATTGGTAATTAGTATGCGCCTTTTTCAGGCCCATTAGCCTTGGTTGCCTATCTTCACTCTGCTCATGATCCGCAAGTCGGTATATAGAATATGCAGTATCAGCAGGAGATAATGTCCTGACCACTTGGATGTTATAGTCAATGTAAAGTCGTGCTATTGTGCCCAGAATAACATTCCTGTTAAGCCGCAATGCAGATTCATCGCCCTCTATAAGCAGTATAGGTTTGCTGAACGATGCGTGAAGCCTGGCCACCTGATCGAAGAGGCGCGAGTCGATTATGGAATTCTCAAGATCAGGCATGGTCTTCCGCTCTATGCATATCCTATCAGATATTATGTAGTCGCCTACGGGGAGCTGCGCAAAAGTCATTTCTATATCGTGTTTCTCAAGGCCAGTTATTATGTCAAGGTTACGCTCCCTATGATCGATAATGACCCGTGGTTTCTGCATAATATTATCTTGCGATGGCAATCTTTAAACTACTTGGTGTCTGGCAAGAACTTCGCCGTAGTTGCTTTGCACATGGTTAGAAGCTTATATCAGAGAAGCAAGCCGGCCACAGCCCTTATAGGAGCGAAAGGATACGAACCTGCCCTTCGTTACATTTGCCAAGAGTTATCATTATATCGCATCGTGGGTCATGGCGCCAGTGATAGCCACAGGGTAATTGACGCCATTTTGCGCGTCCGTAGTTAGGCGCACAATATAAGAGTTAAATAACAAGATTGTTTTATAGTATATGTGCGTTTTATGCAGAATGGGATAATATGACACGCAGAGTGAGCAGAAGGAAAATGAAGAGGCGCGAGGAGTTTCCGCTAAAAGAGCAGTTGAAGATAGAAGAGGGAGTATTCGACAACAGAACAATGATGATGCTTGGGAAGATGCTTACGAGGGGCATAATATCAAGTATGGACTTCGTTATAGGCAAGGGAAAGGAAGCAGACATATACATGGCGGAACATGGAAGCAAGATTGCCGATGAGAAGGTGATACTCAAGATATTCAGGCTTGAGACATCAAGCTTCTCCAACAGGATGGACTACATAATGGGCGATCCCAGGTTCAACGGTGTGAGAAACAATGTCATGCAGATAATAAACACATGGTGCAAGAAGGAATATGGGAATCTCAAGATAGCAGAAGAGGCAGGCGTGCACGCGCCGATACCATACTCGTTCAGCGGTAACATAGTGGCTATGGAATTCATAGGCCTGCACGGCAGCCCGGCGGGGCTGCTTAAGGAAGTAGGTGCATCAAACCCTGAACGAGCGCTGAAAAGTTTGCTTGAGGACATGAATGCATTGCACGGAGCTGGGCTTGTGCATGGGGACATGAGCGAGTACAACGTACTGATGAAGGGAAGCGTGCCTTACATAATAGACTTCGGGCAGGCAGTAGGAACGGGCCATCCAAAAGCAGCAGAATTCCTGCACAGGGATATAACCAACATAACGGGATTCTTCTATAAGAGGTATGGCATTAAGAGTGATGTCATGAAGATCTTTGAGAGTATATCCAAGGCCTGACTACTTAGGTATATCGTAACCCTTGCTCCTCAGCAGATCCTTGTCCATTATGCTGTACCGCCATATTATGTCGCCGCGCTGATCGCCCTGAACGACCCAGGGTTTTACCAGTACCATATCGCGCTCCTTTACCCAGAAGCTTCTTCTCAGCCTTCCAGGTATAGAGCATGTCCTCTCTTTCTTATCTGAGCATATGATAAGGAAATTGGAGGCTCCAAGCGCTTTGCTGACCATGCCAACAACCTCGTTGCCCCTCGGAAGAAGCAACCTGTGCGATGGCCCGGATTCCGCGTTTCTACGAATCATTGGATCACTGGTAGTTTTTGACGGTGTATATGGCGCCACAAGCCTCGCATACTATTACTACATAGCCGCGTTGCGTCTCTGCTATCTTCGTGTCTGGCTTATGGCATTCTTTGCAGATTATGTAAGTATCGAAATACCTCTTAATCTTCTCGTTGAGCTGGTTAGCCTGTATCCTCGCGCTTATATTGAGCGTGGATCCGTCAAGGCTTATCGGGGCTGCAAGCTCCTTAGTGAGGTACTTGGCTATGTCCTCCCTGCTCCGCCTTGCAACATCTGCAATCTGGGATATGTTCCGGATTATGGTCTTGCTCCCCTGTATCATGCTGTCTGCTTCGGGAATCTTGAAGTCTACATTCTCTATGGAGAGCTTGGGAAGCTGAGCGAATGCCCTGTCTAGCAACTCATCGTAACTCAGTATAACACCAGAAGTAATTGGCTTATTTTGGTATATATTACTTTGCATGATCTGCTGCATAAAGAATTATAGCCCCGAAGCTGCCGTTAGCAGGAATGGGAGCACGCCGAATGTGATGGTGCATGCAAGAAGGAACACGCCAGTGTAGATAATACTCTTTGAGAGCCGTTTGTAGGGTGTTATTCCGGCTGGTGGGCCCACGAACACCTTTTCTATTATCCAGAACAGAACAGCACCAAGCAGGAAGACGCCTGCCAGAGGAACCAATCCGATCAACCCGAATGCGTTGAAAGAGCCCAGGAATATTAGGAGATCGCCTATGAATCCAGCAGTTAGCGGCAATCCCACCACTGCAAATGCCCCAATTATGAACATGTAGGACATTCCGGGAAAATGGTTCATGACTCCGGTTATTTTCCTCCATTCAAGAGTGCCGTATGTCTCATCAAGCGCACCGGCAAACATGAAGAGCATTGATATCGCAAGAGCATGGCTGAGCATTGCATAAACTGCGCCGCTGCTGCCCAGCACGTTGAAGGCTGCTATTCCAACCGCAACTATGCCCATGTCTGTCACGCTAGAATATGCTATTAGCCTCTTGATGTTAGTCTGCCTGAAGGTTACCACTGCTGAGTAGATAGTCGAAAACGCAAATATCACCACCATATAAGCCGAATATGTGTGCGAAAGGGGCACGAGCAGGAACATCAAGAGCAGGCCGTATCCTCCGAATTTCAGCAGCACTCCTGCAAGTATCATGCTTCCCGGGGCAGGAGCCTCTGTATGTGCATCGGGCAGCCACGTATGAAATGGGAATACAGGCATCTTTATCATGAATGCGAGAAGGAGAATTACCATTATCAGGAATTGTGTTCCCTGCGGTATCTTTGCTGCAATTGCTTCTATTGCGCTTATGCTGAACGACGACGTACTAGAGTAAAGAAGCAGTATTGCCACAAGCAGGAGAAGGCTCGATACAAGTGAATACACTATGAATTTTATGGCTGCATACCTGCGTTCGTAGCCGCCATAGATGAAGATTATGAAGAAGAACATTATCTCTGCAATTTCCCAGAATACATAGAATAAGAAGAGGTTTGACGCGAGGAATACGCCCATTGATGCGGCCTCGGCCACAAGGAAAAAGATATTATACAGCCTTGATGTTTTTATGAAGTACTTTCCGACTAGCGATGCGGCAAAGAACACTATCGAAGTCATGAGTACCAGTATGAGTGAGAGGGAAGTGAACTGGAGCCCAAGCCCTATGCCAAGCGAGCTTATGTAAGGCAGTGTGAAACTAACAGAGCCCATCCCGCCAGTGTAAGAGAGCACTACGGCACATATAGTAAGAGCCATAACAACAAATGACACCAGGATGGAGATGTCATATGAATAGCGCTCCTTGGCGAACAACGAAGTTAGTGCTGCTACAAACGGCAGG
>JAJZKP010000007.1 GCA_021804105.1 Microcaldota archaeon
CAGCGGAGCCTCATACGGCGGAGGTTCTGGCGGCAGCGGTAGCGATTCTGGGTCTGGAGGTTCAGAATATAATGGCGGCAATGGCGGTGAAGTCATACTCCAGTGGACCTCTACATGGGGGTCGTGCAGTATCTCGTCGATATAGATTAACTTTGGAGAGCAATAGCATAAATGATAAATGATTCGCCCCGCAAACCCATCATTTCAATGGCGGGTTAGGGCGTGAAAAGGTATATAAAAATGGAAAGCAAAACAGGAAGCATGGAAACAATGCGTGCCTACAAGTTCAGGATATATCCCGACACGAAGAGGCAGAAGGCAATAGACGACGCTATTTCCATGTTCCAAAGGCTTTACAACAAACTTCTTGAGAAGACGATAGAAGTGCACAAATCAAATCCCAATTCAAAAATCTCGCAGAGAACAATAAACCAGTTCCTCAATGAAATAATAAAGGAGGACAAGGAGTATCTGCAACTCTACGCACACGTCAGGGTGGACATACGCAACAGACTTCTGAAGACATACCGGAACTTCTTCATGAGATGCCAGCAGAAGAAGTCAGGTGCAAAGATAAAGGCAGGATTTCCAAGATTCAAATCAAAGGACAGATTCAATTCCATAACGCACATAGAAAACAACGGTTCGTTCAGGATAGAAAAAGGAAGGCTGAGAGTGCCGGTATGAAGGTAATAAAAGTAGATGCAAGGAACACCTCGAAGGAGTGCAGCAACTGCGGCAACATAATGGACATGCCATTATCCATGAGGGAATACAACTGCGACAGATGCGGCATGCGGTTGGACAGGGACATAAACGCATCAATAAACATACTCAAAAGAGCTAGGGAGGGGCACTCCCAAAGTCACGCTCAGGGAGAGAGCGTAAGACCTCAACATGAGGCATCTCTCGAAGAACTGAGAACATACCCTGCAAACGCAGGGGAAGCCAACGGCCTTTAGTCGTTGGAGGATGTCACAATACAAGCGGAACCTATTGCGATCATCCTGTCGGGTGCGGTTCTAGCGGTACTGCATCTGGCAGTGATAATAGTAGCGATAATGACTCCTGGATCACATTATGCCATTCGCAACGTCTCATGAGCTATTATAAGCACAACATCTGATTATTACATTGCGGTTGAGACGGCTCAATTGACTTGACTGTATCAGCGTTTTTCCCCACCATCAACTGGTATTACTGCACCATCAATCCACTCGGACTCGCCTGAGAGTAACCATACAACAACGCTTGCAACATCCTCCGGAGGGCATGCCTTTTCCCCAAGCTTTCTTAACGACTTCCAATCCCTTCCTGGTACAAAGTCATGGTTCATGGCTCTGGGAGCAACAGCATTCACCCGTATGCCTTTCTGCGAGAGTTCCATTGCCAGTACCTCCACTGACTTAGCTACACCGGCTTTTGTGGCCGAATAAGCCACATTTCTAACTCCTGTCGCATAGGTGCCGAAGACAGATGAGATCATTACAATTGATGATCCTGCCTTGAGGTCTTGCAAAGCCGCACTGAGTGCATACAATGGCGACTTAAGGTTTGCATCAATCATCCTGTCCAATTGCTCTTCTGTAAGCTCTTCTATAGGAGAATCAATATAATCGCCAGCTATGAGCGCGAGGTGGTCAACGCTGCCGTATTTGTCCACTGCATCATGCACTAGCCTTTTGGCTCCTTCCATGCTTGATACATCACCAACAACATAATCTATCTGGCCGAAAATAGCCAGCTGTGCCTTCACGCTCTTAAGCCTATCCTCATTTCTGGAGGCGATAACCACAGAAGCGCCTTCCTTGAGCAGGAGGTAAGCCGTAGCAGAGCCTAGTCCCGGGCCTACCCCAACAACAAACACTTTCTTTCCAGCGAGTCTCAACATAACACCAGATTGGCTTAGCAGCGAAGTGCTATAAAGCTTTTTAAAGGCTGGCGTTTATTACTCTATATGTGGGTCTATGGCTAGGGAAAAAAAAGTCGAAACTACGCGCAGGGCAGCGGTCAACCACCTTGCATATGTTCTTGAGCTTCTTGGAAGCATGTTTTACGTAATTGCTGCAGTATATGTGCTAAACTCCTTCAACGGTACAATGCGCATTAATGCATATATCCTGTCCGGCGCAAGTTCCATGTGGTTCCCATTCTTCTATAGTGCTGCTTTTGTAGGGACTGTATTGCTGTTCATAGTCAGCTTCACCAACCTGATGAAAAGCAGATCATTCACTGCGCACAGATACGGCATGGTAGTGTCCGCAATAACCGGGTTCGCATGGCTTGGTCTAACTGCAGGAGACATATACCTCTCTCTGCTCGTTATCTTTGGATTTGTGATATCTGTTGTCGGAAGTGCATATGGGATGGTAGATCTCCTCGATGATGCGCGCTGAGACCAAAGGAAAGATAAATATAACTGGAAAGGCATATTGCTCTTGGATAACATGGGCGAGCCGGTATTAAGAGGCGCAAGATACAAGGTAACTTTTGCTACTGAAGATGAACTGCGCCATATGCTGGTTCGTGTTGTTCGCGTAAGGTCTGAAGGCAAGGCAGCGGCTTCGGCAAGATGGTCGACAAGAGCTGCAGGACTATCTGAGAGCCCAGCGCTCAGAAAAGAGCTTCTCAAAGATGAAATTGAATGGCAGGAATCATATGGCAAGCCGGAAATTGCAGAAAAGCTGCGCAGGTTCCTAGATGAATAACAACCAAGCGTGCTCTAGTTTTTAATACCCTATGCCATAATGTTATTGAGGTACATGGGAATTCTCTCGACCATATCGTTCGTTGTAGTGGTAATAATAGTCGCTCTCCTTATGTATGCCCTTTTCAGTAGCGCTTTTCGGGGGGTCAGTTTATTCAACAACTATACCCAAGGGAATCGTAACATCTCCTATACTATTGTAACTACACAACAATTTGTTACGCATAACCAGACAGTAGCTTATGTGCTCAGCCTGATCAATCAGGATCGCGCCAACTACAGCCTTAACCCTGTATCGCTGTCAAATATTACTTCTGCGCAGCAGCACGCAGAAAGCATGCTCCTTAACAACTATTTCAGCCACTGGGACACACATGGGATGAAGCCGTACATGCGATATACCCTCCTCGGCGGTAATGGGGCCGTGGACGAGAATATAGCTTATATGTACAACAGCAGCGGAATAAACGTGCTCTCCGATCTAAAGCAGATGGAATACAACTTCATGTACAACGATCTTGTGTGCTGCAACAATGGACACAGGAAAAATATACTTACGCCACAGCACAATCTTGTAAGCATAGGTGTGGCCTACAACGCCACAAGCATCTACCTGGTAGAGGACTTCATAAATTATTATATACTGTGGCAGCCAGGAAGCCCTGGCATAAGTTCCACTGACCAAGTAAGCCTAAAAGGCACTATAGAAAACGGATACTCGCTTTCAGAGGTTCTCATAGCCTACGAACCGCCAGTTTCGAATCTTACGACATCACAGCTCTCCAAGGCCCCCTATAACTCATCATACAGCTTTCCGCCAACAGTTGCTGGCGTGGGCTATACCGTTGGTAGGGAGCATTATTACTACAATAACATAACTACAATCAACGCAACCAGTTACGTACTCCAGGGCAGCAACTTTAATGTGCAGTTCAGCATGTCGTCTCTTATCAATCAATATGGGCCTGGCGAGTATACTGTTATGGAAGCTCTCACTAATAGTACTGCAAGCCAGAACTCTACATTTATAGGTGCAACATATACCTTCTTCATAAACGGTACTGGCAAACCTTTCGTACCTAATGCAGTCTAATCTGGTTCTAAATGGCAATAATGTATAATTAGCTTGTAACTGTTGGCAATCGCACCAATACGTAACCTGCGAAAAGGTTGCAATACATATGGCGTGTGAATTCGCAGTGTTATAATCACGGCAGGAAATCCTTGTTCTTTATCTTGTCCTTTATGTAGTCATCAACAAAAGTGAGCCTAGGTCCCTGTAGCGCATCCTGCTCAAGCTTCTTCTTCGACTTTATCATCCGCTCCAGTTCAGTCACCCATTCTTTGCTGTTGCTTATCCAATTATAATTCAGCATCTCCTGTGCCCGTTTCAGGTCTACCTCGCTTGCGTTTATCGTCATCTTGTTCAGGAAATCGTATCTATCAAGGTCTGACATAGTAACTCCGATGAACTTAGCTTCAGGAGTAGCGACATCGCTTCCTATATATGCAAGGTTTATGCTCCCTGTCTTTATCGTCCAGTATATATACCATCCCCATGCATCTGAGTCTGTGAATACGTACACGGGCAGGCCCCTGTCCGCCAGTTTCCTTATCAGCCTCCTTGTACCCCTTGCAGCCTGCCCCTGTGGGGTTATGAGTATAAAATTCTCCTTCTTCCAGAGGCCGTCCTCGTTCAGCCGTTGCCAAAGCGCGTCCTTTTCCACTACAAGCACGTACTTGGCTCTTATATCAACGAACTCTATGTCATTGTCTACATCGCTTGGTATGGCCCATCCGCTCCTTCCTTGCCTGGCACAATCTATCTCGAGTCTTTCCTTGCCGAACGTGTCCATAACCTTCATGTTCCCTGCAAGTACTCCCTTCCTGTTCGCATTCAGGTTTAAGTCCTCCCTCTTCACTTCTAAGGCTACTTCTATATCCTCTATGAGCGGGTTTGACTCCGACTGTTCGCTGAATACATTTTCGTCTATATCCTCGCCAAGCGAGTACTTTAGCTGGTAAAAGAGCCCCCTTATGGTTGTGTGGAGATTTTCCTTCACGAACTTATGGCACTTTGCCGCAACTGCAACAGTTTGCATAAACCTCTTGGATTGCGAGTAATTCAGGAATGTTCGTTCCTCCTTGGCCTTTCCAAGCTTGAGATAGCCTTCCTTCTTGTCATACTGTATGTTTGACCTTGTCCTGGAGAGAGTGATAAACTTTGGGCTCCTCCCTGCCTTTATGTCGGCAACAATACCCTTTCCCATATCTTCTATCTTCTTATCAGAAGCTACGTCGCTAGCAGCCATCTTCTCACTTTTGTTCTCTTCCCACAACAAGCGGCTCCCTCTCCCGCGAGTCGCTTGTCATATACTTCCTGAGCTCCTTGATCATCAAATCCCTTCTAGGGCTCTTCTTTAGCGCAAACGTGAGCACATCAGCTATATTCTTTACCGGCACGACCTTTATTCTCCTGAGGTCCTTCTTGTCTATGAAAATATCGTTTACGTTAGTACTCGGTATAAGCACTGCCTTCATATCCGCTTCTATTGCTGCCTGTATCTTGTTTGATATTCCTCCTACGGGGAGCACGTCTCCTCTTACAGAGAGCGATCCTGTCATTGCTATTTCCTGGTTGACCGGTATGCCTTCCATAGCCGAGATGACTGCAACAGCCACAGATATGCTTGCGCTGTCTCCCTCCACGCCTTCATACGTCTGCAGGAACTGTACATGGATATCATAACTTGCAATATCCCTACCCATGTGCTTCTTTATCACTGCACTTATGTTCTTTACTGCTTCCCTGGCGATCTTCCCTAACTTTCCTGTAGGTATAAGCTTGCCTTCAGTCCTTGAACTGGCAGGGGTGACTTCAGCTACTATGGGGAGCACTATTCCTGCAGACAGATACGATGATCCAACTATTGCAAGGCCATTGACCCTTCCAATAGCATAGCCCTCTGTCTTGAATATCTTATAATCCTTCCTATATTCTAGCGATTGCTCTACAAACTGGGCCTCTATCGGCTTCGAGAGCGTCAATGCTTGCTTTACATCTTCTGCTATCACTGACTTCCTGCCTTTTTCTGTCGCTATGTCGCCTGCAGCGCGTATCAGGCCGCCTAGGTCTCTAAGCACCAAGGTAAGCCTTCCCTTCCTTCCACTCCTTCTTCTGGTCTCATCTATTATTGCCATGCACGCGTCGTAATCGAAATGCGGTATCTTCTTGTCCTTCATGACTTCCTGGGCTATAAACCTTATTATCTTATAACGGTTAGCTTCTGTGTCAGGCATTGAAGACTGCATGTATACCTCATATCCATACCCTCGTATCCTTGACCTAAGGGCCGGATGCATCTTCTGTATGTCCTGCAGGTTCCCTGCAGCAACGAGCAGGAAGTCGCAAGGCACTGGCTCTGTTCTTACTATTGCTCCTGAGCTTAGCTCGCTCTGGCCCGTTATCGAATACTTCTTTTCTTGCATCGCAGTAAGAAGCTCCTGCTGAGACTTGGGTTCCAGATCAGCTACTTCATCTATAAAAAGCACGCCTTTATTGGCCCTATGGACGGCTCCGCCTTCCACCCTGAGATGGGGTGGCGTTCCAAGGCCCCCTGATTGCAGTGGATCGTGCCTTACATCCCCAAACAGCGCTCCTGCCCTAGACCCTGTGGCATCTACGAACGGTGCGTGAATCATTCCTGTGTTGTCTATTATGAGCTTCGGTTCGTTCGTATCGAACATGCCCGGCAATATTCCTCCTGCCCTGCGGACGCCGCTTACAAAGAGCGCAACGGCACCAAAGATCATTACGCCCAATATGAGTGCTGCAAATATCAGCAGGTCGTATCCTTGGAATATGCCAAGGAGTGCTACTGCCAATAGTATAATCACTATGACAGCAAGTATAGGAGTTATATTGTTCCTGTTCTTGCCATAGTCGAGCCTGTTCTTCATTTTTTCTTTCTGCACTATTTGCCTGCCCTGCCCATCCCCAAGCGGCTTCCCTGCTTCGGGAGGGTTTGGATAGGTCTTGACGCTCTTTACGATTGGCCTATTCTCGTCGTTCTGATTCCTGTAAACCAGCACATCTTCAAGATCAGCAGCAGGCAACAGCTCTGCCATAGCTTGTGCCAGCATGGTCTTTCCGACTCCTGGTTCACCTATAAGCAGGCAATTCCTGTGCTGTTTAGCAGCCTTCTTTATTATTTCTACTGCATTATCCTGCCCTATTACCTGGTCGACTATCTTTTCCGGTATCTTGATATCTGCAGTAGTCTTGAATTTTTTCATAGCAATATCCTAATTCTACTTCAAAGCTTATAAACATACGTGAACCATAGCGCTCTCTGGTGGCCAGAACGCGCCATTAGTGGAACTAATTCTATATTTGAAATAGGAGCGTTTAGAGGGTGGGGAAGGACAATAAGAATATGCTCTAAACGCCGGAATACTTATTCCAAAAAACATTTATAAATATATCTTAAAGATTGCACGAAAGGAAAGATACGAAATGAATGCATCTCAACGAAGCGAGACAACTGCTTATTAATTAAAGCCTGTACCTTAACAGTGCGCCGACCCCTCCAAATCCGAGGAGAAACTCCTTGCCGTACGAGCTCTCACTCGATACGAATACCGTCTCAACCCCATTCTTATCCGCCATGTCTATTAATTCCCCAACCACGTCCGTCTCGCTAATCACTTCGAGATTGCCGTTGTCATCATGTTTCTGCTGCCTGCCTTCTCCAACCTCTATTCTCTCAAAGACCTGGTTACACGTGTTGCATTTGTATGTTACTTTGTGTATCTCAAGTTCATCGTTCAGTATGAGCGTGTTTGCCTGGTTGTTATCCAGCGCCTTCCTAGTATTAGCATAGCCGTAAGTCGCCAGCCCACCCCTCGCCAGTTCCTGCTTGAATCTCTCTATAACTTTCCTTTCCTGGTATGCCTCCTGCTCCGCTAGCAGGTCAGATGCTTTTTCCACAAGCTCGCTCAATCCAAACTCATCTGTGTACCCGGTATCGTATACTCCCAGTATCTTTACCTGATAGTTTAAGGTATTGGACTTTGCGAAGTTCTCTTTTGTCGGCCCAGGGC
Source organism: Microcaldota archaeon (assembly GCA_021804105.1). Lineage (GTDB taxonomy): Archaea > Micrarchaeota > Micrarchaeia > Micrarchaeales > CABMGC01 > JAKAVK01. Next base: position 7,811 of record JAJZKP010000007.1, read on the forward strand.
CTCCTACTATAAGCCCCTTGAGCTTGAACTGATTCTGCGCAAAAGTAGCATTCACAACCTCGGATACTCTTGTGTAATACTCACCTATGCTCTCTTCTATCACCCTTTCATATCGAGCTGCGGACTGGCCGCCCTTCCTGACCTTGGCATGCACCATGGAGTTCAGTTTCTTTATGACTTGTATGTGCGATCCCTTCAAAGTGGCTATAGTGGCTTCCCTGCCGTCCATCACCACCAACGCATATAGATCCTTAGAGCCGACCATCTCCTCAATTGGCCCGAGAAGAAATGTGGAATCACACCTGTATATGTTGACCTTCAGCGGCAGCGGCGGCTCTATAGAAAAAAGTTCTATATCTACTTTTCCTGCATTTTTAGAAACATTACCTGCAAACACCACTATGCCGTTCTTCGGTGTTTCCCTGTAGAGCTTCAAGTATTGTATTATCTTGTCTATTGCGCTCTGAACATTCGTCCTTGTAGACTTAGACTTTATGTTGCCAGATTCACTATGCTCCTGCCTTAGTTTGGCTATCTCCTCGGATATCTGGTACCCTGCAGGCACGTATATACTTATTAGCTCTGTGCCGTATCCGCGCACAGATTTTAGCAGCTTGATTTCCTTTATTATATCGTATTCCTTTTTCATTAGCCCTCCACTTATTATCTCGTACAAATACCTATTTATCACTATTCGCAAGTGCTCCGAGCTCCTCATAGATGGTGCGTGACAATCCATGCCCGTCGAGATTGCATCTTTTATCATTGCATATCTGCACCGCGCTCATGCCAAGCTTACGGGCTTCTTCTACATTCTCCTTGCTGTCATCAAGGAAGATTATTCTGTCAGGCTTCGTATGAAGTGCCTTGAATAGCATGTCGAATGCTCTTTTTGAGGGCTTGAAATACCTGGCATTATTGAGCTTCTCAAGGGTAATGGTCATACCCGGGCTTATCATCTCATTTATGCCCAAATTGCTTATGACGCGCTTCGCCCATATGTCAGGGGTATTAGTAAATATAGTCACTTTCGAGATTCTTTCCAATTTCCTTATCCCCCTGACCAGACGAACATCGCGTCCTATACCAAACCTTCCCGGATCCATGTCATATACGCGATTCAGGAACCGCATCCTCTGCCTTCTATAGTGCCTGCAAATTCTACATACTGCGCCCGTGACCTTTCCATTGCCTATATCTTCCATTATGTCGTATACTGCTGCCTTTGGTATCCCCTCTTCTTTTGCGCAGTTCAGAAGGCGTTTGCCGGCGTAGCTGCATGCCTTCATATATTTTCTGTGGGAGTACAGTGTGCCATCCATATCCAGCACTACGTACTCGTATCTGTTTACCATATCCATGCCTGTTAGCCTATCCTCTCCTTTCCTATATACCCAACAAGAGCCTTTGGAATAGTTATGCTGCCGTCCTCGTTTGAATAATTTTCCACTATTGCCACAATAAGCCTTTCGATTGATCCGCTTGCCGTGGAATTGAGCGTGTGCACATATCTCCTTTCTCCTTTGTAATCATATCTGATGTTGAGCCTCAACGACTGCCAGTCAGTGCAGTTCGAGCATGATACGAGCTCCCTATATTCTCCTGTCGAAGGCATGTATACCTCTATATCAAACTTCTTCGCTGCCACTATTCCTATGTCACCCGTGCATATGTTGACAACGCGATACGGCAGTTCCAGCCGCCTGAAAATATCTTCTGCATTGGAAAGCAACTCCTCAAATATGGCCCATGAGTCCTCTTGCCTCGATACTACAAACTGTTCTACCTTGTAGAATTGATGTACCCTGAAGATGCCCTTTGTGTCCTTACCGTGGGCGCCTGCCTCTCTCCTGAAATTCGGGCTTATACCAACGAACTTTAATGGAAGGTCTTTTGCAGGGTAAACGGAATCTGAAACCATGGCTGCTATGGCGTGTTCCGAAGTGCTGATCAGGAAGAGGTCGTCATCAAGTCTTTCCAGGTCGCTTCTTTCCTGTGCCTCCTTTGGATCTGAGACCTTATACAGTGCCTCTTCGAAGTCGCCTAGTGCGGTAGCCCCCCTATAATACTTCTTCTTTATCATGAGTGGGGGCGCAATAAGCGTGAAGCCCTTGCTCACCATAATATCTATTGTGAACCGTATAAGTGCCTGTTCGAGGAGTGCTAGGTCCCCCTTGAGGTAATAGAACCTTGCGCCTGCTACCTCCGAAGCTTTCTCAAGATCTAGCAAGCCAAGCCTCTTCAAGAGTTCTGCATGGTTCTCCGCGTTTTTCCTTCTTGGTGTGCCCCATTTTCTTACCTCAATATTTTCATTACCATCCTTCCCGTACGGCACCGACTCATGCAATGTGTTGGGCATATTCATGAGCAGATACGTAAGCCTATCCTGATAGCTTGGCAATTCCGCCTCAATATCTGCTATCTTCTGCTTTACCTCTGCCAGTTCTAGTATCTGTCCCTCAGCATCCTTGCCTGCCTTCTTCAGATTTGCTACTTCCAGGCTGCCTTTGTTCTTCCTTGCTTGGAGGCTCTGGAGTTCGGTGCTAAGCTGCCTTGACTGCTCGTCAAGCTTTAGCAACTCGTCTATCGGGTAATCAGAATGCCTCCGTTTCAGCGACTCTCGTATGGCACCGAGGTTTTCCCTGACATGTCTTGCAGTTATCATCGTACCAAGATAAATGATAAACTTAGGTATAAATACCTTATAAACAGAATAGGTCTCTATGCAGGGGTGGCAGAGCCTGGCCAAATGCGACGGGCTTAGGACCCGTTTCCTTTAGTGGATGCAAGAGTTCAAATCTCTTCCCCTGCACATGCTCATGCAGCATATGCGCATGTATTAATGCGTATCAGTCTTTGCATGCGCCATGCCGACGGGCATATTGCTGTGATGCTTCCAACCCTCCTGCCAAAGACCTTCTTGTCAATAGCATTCTACATAAAGTGGTAAATGGTCTGATACTACCTTGTTTATAACTCCAAAATCGGACACCCTGACGTCTTCCGAGGGCATTATATAATCTGCGAACTGCGCCGGCAGGCCATAATACCTTGTCCTGGTGGACATTATCTTATATTCTTTTATCAGGTTCCTTAATGGTATTCTTTCAAGTATGCTGATGCTCTCTGTATCCGGGTCCAGATTAAAGTCTCCGCATAATATCCTTTTCCCGGCCATGGGAGCTATTATCCTGGATATATTCCTCGACTGTTCTAACGTTTCTGGATAGTCCTTCTTGTCAGGGGCTACGAATTTGCCGTGCAGATTCCATATGTTGAACTGCTCTCCTTTGGTGCTTATCCTGGTATAAAGCATATTAATTCCTATAGTAGACCATCTGTTATCTGACATTGTGTTCTTTCCGCCAAGCACATATTCCTCTTTGATTTCATCTACTCTCCAGCTATTCTTTACAAACGTCGCAAGACCGCGTTCATTCACCTGAGGTATTGAACTGCATGCGTAGAAATTAGGTAAGGCACGCCTGAACTCTGTTACAATGTCTTCCCTGCCATCCTTGAAGACTGCGCTAGGCACACCTTTCTTGTTGTCAAGAACCTCTTGGAAGCAAAAGACATCTGTGGAATAAGCCTCTTCCTTTACGAATCCTATCAATTCGTCGAAAAGCTTGCCGCACCAGACATTCAGCGTTACTAGCCTCAGGATACCAACCACTTTAACTTTGAAATGAGAAGAATTATAACTTTTCTATCTGCTCTTCCAGTACTCTCACGAGATCCTTGTCAGACTGGCACATGGTCTCAAGTACGTAATGCAGCCTGTTGGCCGGGTGCATTGTAAAGTGGCCCATTGCCTTAAGCCTCTTTAGGTCTGGAAGATCCTGCTTGCCCCCATGGTTGCGTGCAAGCATAAGTTTGTAAAAGGCTATGAAGCCTGGGTGGGCAATCCTTATCTCTCCATCCAGAAGCTCATGGCTTATCTTCCTGCTTTGCGCTATGAGCATCGAGCTAGGGGGGTAGACGTACTCTGCCGATGGCCTAAATGGATGGTTTGACGAATAAGTCTGTGATAGCTCCGTTATTATGTCTATGGGCAGTCCCGTGCTTGAGAAAGTGCTTAGTGCTGGGCCACTAAGTATATGCCCATAGTGTTCAAGCGGCTCTTTCCTTAGTTCGACTTTCAATGGATCCAGCTCGCCTCCAAGATGGTCAAGAATGTGCTTGCCATTCTTCAGCGAAGCATCATCTATGACTATGTCAAGGTCTGTGGGCACGCGGTCTACGCGCGTGCCGCGCTTGGAGCTATCAAGCTGATATAAGAACACTGCACCTCCAGCTATGGCCATCCAGGAATCCCTGGAGATTCCCTGCGTGTCCAAGAATCTTGCCATTTCGTTAAGCGATTCTATGAACTCGCGTTGTTCCTTGTTTAGTACAAGTGCATGGCCATTGCCGTTGCTGCTGCCATTCCTGTGTATATAAATGAGATCTGCGGCATCCTTGACGTGACCATTTCCATTCGTATTCTGCGCAGCATTGACCCCACGCCGTTGGTCGCTATCTAGCCACCTTGGAGCCAAGTTATCACCAGCTGCATCTAGCCTACACTGAACTATGCTAAAATGCGGTTGTGGGAGTGCTTAAGAGCTGAAATATTGCCAGAACCTAAAGCTGCAGAAGCACATTCCATATTGCTATTTGATGTAAGTTGTTTATAAATGTTGTGTCAGTTTTTAGCATCTTAAGGTTACCGATCCCGTCGCAAGCTGTTTTTCTGCAGGATTGTAATGAAAGAATAAATAGCTATCAGTTCAAAGTTATACTGCTATTTGTTTGTGATATTATGGAGTTGCTCGATAGGCCATGGACTGAGAAATACCGACCGTCCAACCTTAAAGAAGTCATAGGACAGGAAGCCATAGTTGACAAATTGAAGGAATTCGTTAAGGCGAAGAGCTTCCCTAGTATGATCTTCTCAGGGCCAGCCGGAGTCGGAAAGACCACATCGGCAATAGCCCTCGCAAAGGAGCTTTATGGAAGCCAGATAAACGAGGCGTTCCTAGAGCTCAACGCAAGCGATGCAAGGGGAATTGACGTAATTAGGGGCAGGGTAAAGGAATTTGCAAGGACTGTGCCTCTTTCAGGCGGCATGGTAAAGATAATATTCCTGGATGAGGCAGACTCGCTAACATCAGAAGCACAGCATGCTCTTAGGAGGACAATGGAGAAATATTCCCTATCTACGAGGTTCATACTCAGTGCAAACTATGCTAGCAAGATCATAGAGCCCATACAGAGCAGGTGTGTTGTCCTTAGGTTCAAGCCCTTAAGAGAGGAGGAAATGAAAAAGTACATAGAGCGGGTTGCAAAGAGCGAAGGACTTGAAGTGGATGAAAAGGCCATTGAGGCGCTCCTTTATGTGAGTGAAGGAGACCTAAGGAAGCTCACTAATATAATGCAAAGTACTGCAGTATCAGAGAAGACTGTCACAGAGAAAGCCATTTACGAGATTGCGGCAAGAGCCAGGCCGAAGGAGATAATAGCCATGCTCAAGTATGCCCTAGCCGGAGATTTCGTCAAATCACGGGCAGAGCTTAATACACTGGTGCTATCGCATGGGATGAGCGGCGAGGACATCCTGTTGCAATGCTACCGTGAGGCACTGAACCTAGAAGTTGAGGACAGGCTCAAGCTGAAAATAATAAGCATGATCGGCGACTACAACTTCAGGATTGTAGAGGGCGCTAATGACAGGATCCAGCTTGAGGCTATGCTTGCAAGCCTTGCACTTGTCAGGGCCGACAAATGACACGTATTGTGTAAAACTGCACATAATGTATATATAACCAAGTTCAGATAATACTTGAGATGAGAGTGATGACTAGCCAACACGAGCATACGGTAATCATATGCCGTACTGCAATACATGCCCAAAGGCAATACAGTTAGTCTCACTTGTATCAAATCCTCCTATCGGCCTTGATATACTGTTGCATCATGAACCATTGTTATGTGTGCAGCGCAGCAACTTCGTATCGTTAATACCTGGTGATAGCCATGGCTAAGATAACAACAAAGATCAAGGTACGGCAGATGAAGGATAACGATATCGCACCTATAGCGAGGCTCTACATCCGCGCTTTTTCCGAGCCTCCTTGGAATGAGAGATGGGCAATTAAGGATGTAGTTAAAGACATAACATACGCCAGGTCGCAGGAGCACCCAATAATGCTTGTAGCAGTATCTGGAGACGCTCTGGTAGGATTCACGTGGGGCTATTCTCTTCGGCCTCGTGATTTTCCTTTCCTGGAAGGCCAGCTCTCTGCAAGGAGCATGTATGTCGACGAGATAGCTGTCTGCAATGAATTCAGGAAACAGGGGCTTGGCACCCTACTGTGCACCAACCTGATAAGTATGGCACGAGATATTGGCTTTGAAGAAGTAATTCTTCGCACAGATCTGAGGAACAATTCATCCATGAAGCTGTTCTCTTCATTGGGGTTTCGCGAGCTCGGGGTATCTGACCCGCAATATTCTTCAAGGATATACCTGAGAAAGAGCCTTTCCGGCCTGCTGAGGGAATAATATAAACCTGGCAAGAGCCATAAAACACGTGTATTTATGAACGATTCAAGAGTAACAAAGTTGACAAAAGACCTTATAGATATAAGATCTGAAAGCGCAGAGGACGGTGAAGAAGAGGTATCAAAGTACATAAGTGCATACCTGAAGGAGATCGGGATAAAATCAAAAACAATAAGCTTCGGTAAGCACAGATCTAACGTGGTTGCGGAAATAGGCGAGGGGGAGGGCCTGATGCTTAATGGCCATACAGATACCGTGCCAATCGGAGATCCATCTAAATGGAAGTGCGGTACGTCTGCTCGTATGGCGAACGGCAGAATCTATGGCAGGGGTGCCTCAGACATGAAAGGCGGCATAGCTGCAATACTAGCAGCCTTGGGAACCGCAAGGCTTAGGGAACCGAAACGTCGCCTCCTGCTTGCATTTGTTGGAGACGAAGAGCGAAACCTGGAGGGCTCAAAGTGCTTGCTCTCTAGACACAAAAGCCTGTTTAATGGTGTACGTTGGGGTGTGATTGCTGAACCTACAGACCTGCTCATATGCATTGCACAAAAAGGCATAGTGGAGTTCTCTATAACTGTAGCAGGTAAAGCTGCCCATTCGTCGCAACCATGGCTGGGCAGAAACGCAATTACTGATACAGCTAAAGCTATTGATGCCCTTAGCATGCTTCAGAGCCAATTCAAGGTCCATGATCACGTGCTTGGCACTGGCACGATCAATATCGGCAGGGTTTCCGGCGGAGTTGCTGCAAATGTAGTTCCAGAGAAGTGCAATCTTGAAGCGGACAGGCGCCTAGTTCCTGGAGAGAACGTACAGACGGCAATAAATGAGATTAAGGTAGCCCTGGAGCGTGTCAGAATCAGCTATAAGATGCATGTAACCCTCTCGCAGATGCCATATTCGTTGCCACGAAATTCATTCATTGCAAGATACCTGAAATCACTCACTGGACGCGCATTTGCAGGAGTTTATGGATACACCGAAGCGCGACTTTACAAGGATATGGCCAATATCGATTGCGCTGTCTTTGGTCCAGGAACTACGAAAGGCATACACGGCCCAAACGAATCTGTAAGGGTATCAGACCTTGAGAAAGGAACCATGTATTATTCACGTATAATAAACCAATGGCTCGCAGGATGATTCAGGGCCTAATCCTACCTTCCTGTTTCTTTGCAAAGACAAGGTAAGCCGTGTGCCATATGCCTTTAGTTGATGGTCTTATGCCTTCTTCACGCACCAGCATATCGCGTACATTGACCTCAACCGTGTATATATCCTCAAACTTCAATGAGTTCAATTTCTTAACAAACGCCTTGACCTGTTCCATGTGTGGCAAGTACCCTACTACGCGACCGCCTGGCGCCAACGCCTTCTTTGCGTTAGGCAGGGCCTTATCTGACGAAGGCATATCTAAAGCAATCATATCGACGTCTTTCTCATCTATCCTATCAAGTACGTCGCCCTTTTTCAGCACAAGGTTATCAAGACCAAGAATCTGCCTGTTTTTCTCGGCTATAGCAATGAAGTCGTCACGCATATCATAGCTGTATACTGCCTTGGCTACTCTAGCAAGACTGACTGCAAGCCAACCGCTGCCTGTTCCGGCATCGACGCATATGCTGTTCTTGTCAATTCCCGAGAAAGTAATTATTATGCCTATGTCTTTAGGAAGTATGACCTGCGGGCCTCTCTTGAGCTTCCTATACATCTGTGGATAAATAAACATGGATTCACAAGTTTGCAGTGGTCTTCATGCTGGCCTCTACTGGGGCTGCCAGCAGGCACGCCGCTGTGCTTCCGTATATGTCAACCTCTATGGTCTCCCCTAATTTAAAATGTTCGCTCTGTACTGCCACTTCCCTGTACGAGTCGTCTCTGCCTACCACTGACCCTTTCCCCCTTTCAGTAAGTAATATGCGCCTGCGTTCCCCTACAATTCTAGTAAGAGCTTCTATCTCTACTTGTCTTGTGAGCCTGTACATGCGTATACATCTATCTTTGACTACATTGTTGTCTAGTTGCTTTAGCTTTGACGCACCCGCATGTGGTCGCGCCCCGAATCTGGATATATTTATCCTGCTAGGCCTTGTTTCTTCAATTATGCGCATGGATTCCTCAAAATCACTCTCAGTCTCGGTTGGATACCCAACTATCATATCTGTAGCTATGCTGATATCCCGAACTTTCTCTTTAAGCGCTAAGGCAAGACCTCTGAACGTTTCAGCAGTGTAATTGCGCTTCATACTCCTTAATACCATGTCACTACCCGACTGCACAGGTATGTGGATGAACTTGTATACCTTGCTATTCTTGTATGCCTCTACGAGCTGGTCTAAATACTTGTGCAAATGCTCTGGGTTCAGCATGCCTACCCTGATCTTGAAGTTTCCATCTATGTCAGTCGCAGCGGAGACTAATTCGGCAATATTTGTTTTCCTATCAAGCCCGTATGCGCCCACATCCTGGGATGTCAGCTCTATCTCGCGTGCTCCGTTGCCTATCGCAGCTTGCATGGCTTTGAGTATGGTTTCCTGCGGAAAGCTGTTCAAAGGCCCTCTAGCATACCTGGTCTCGCAGAAATTGCAGCTGCTAAGACAGCCCTCGCTTATCGGTATCTTTGCTACTGTCGAGCTTGTAGCGACCAGATATGACACTTTGTCTACTTTGTGGTAATCTGTATACTGTGCAGTAACCCCGCTTTCTATCTCATCTACTGCCTCCCAGATTCTGTGTACATTTGCCGTGGTGACTATGCTAGATAACGGCACCCTCTTCAAAATCCTGTCCCTATTTGCACTTGCCATACATCCTGTCACTATTAACTTCCTGCCAAGGTGAGCCATCATTCCCAACCGGTCCAATATGCGTTGCTCTGTGGGCGTCTTAACTGTGCAGGTATTTACTATCACATAATCATAACTAGAGCCTGTGGCAAGCTTCCCAGAAGAGACTTCGTGGCCGTGCCGTCTCAGTACGCCTTCCATTATCTCACTGTCAGCCTGGTTTAGCGTGCAGCCGTATGTTTCTATTAATATCCGTGCCATTGCTCCCTCTCCTCAGAAAGACTTATAAATAAGATAAGTCAATAAACATAATATCCTTTGTGATTTAGATGGCATCAGCATCAGGTATGCCGGGAAAAATATGCTCTTCAAGCGGCAACCTTACTAACCAGTATGTTGAATTCAGCTGCCCGAAGTGTAACGACAGTAACATAATAAGATGCGATGAGTGCAGGAAGACCTATACTAGGTACAGGTGCTCTAAATGCGGGTTTGAGGGACCATAATGGGAAAGGTTGCCACAGTCTTCAAGGTATACATCGAGAGCGGCAAGGAAGCCGAAGTAAGCAAAGAAATAAAAGACAAACTCAAACCTAATGGTTTCCAAATGGAGGAAGTGGCATTCGGTATAAAAGTGCTCAAGGTAATGTTCATTCACGAGGACGAGGACGGCAGCACCGCATACGAAAACAACCTTAGAAAGATAAAGGACGTTACCGAAGTAGAAATAGATGGCGAAAGCCTTCTCTAATTATTACTGCTAACGCACGTGACACTTCTGGGATAATAAATTGAAAAGTGTGCGCTTGAGAATTCAACTCTACTTCTACAGGTCGGTGAGTAATACCACCGAAGACGTTGTAAGAAGATATGTACGGGAAGACAACAATAAGAGACAGAGGAACTTACTAACCCAGAATCCCACACCTTTACGTGTGGGTTCTTTAACGTTTCGAGATCTCTATCAGTACTCATCTGAACAGTGAATATGACGCAGCAAAGGATTAAAATCCTGTACAGCTATGTATCTTAGCAAACCAAATTCTAGTGTGTCTATGATAACCCAGATAGATCTTGAGAACTGGAAGACCCACGGCTCAAGCAAGATATCTTTTTCCAGAGGCACAAACATATTGATAGGCCAGATGGGCTCTGGCAAGAGCTCCGTTCTGGATGCCATTTCATTCGCTCTCTTTGGCACGTTCCCATCTATACAGCATCGGCGCGTGAACATCAGCGAGATAATTCGAAGTAGACCAGAGCAGAAAGATAGTGCCACAGTAACCCTCCACTTTATCATAAACGGGGATAATTACATTGTAAGACGAAGCATCAGCAAGACTGGAGGCGCAAAGGCAGTGCTGGAGAAGAATGGCGAGTATGTCCAGTCGCAACCCCAACGTGTAAACGAGGAGATCATGAAAATACTTAAAGTCGATTACGATTTATTCTCAAAAGCCATTTATTCTGAACAGAACGGGCTTGACTATTTCCTTGATATCGGGCCTACTGATAGGAAGAAACAAATCGACGAGCTCCTAGGTCTGGATAGGTTTGCACTGGCACAGGACAACGTTACAACAATGATTAATAAGATTAAAGACCTTGCAGACGAGAATGAAAAAACAGCATCCGGTTTCGATATAGGAAAGCTAAAGGCACAGATGGAAGCACTTGAGAAGGAAATGTTAGATCTTGGTGCTGAGAGAAGAAGAATAGAACTTGAACTTGCCAAAGTGTCTACAAAAAAGGAAAAGTTGGACAACGAGTTATCGGAACTTAAACGCCAGTTCCAGAAGAAAATGAAGCTCGAGCAAGAGATAGTGTCCTCGAAGAGCAGGATTGAGACCCTCTCAAGGGAAATCGAAAAGATGGGGCCAATGGACGCGGATGACGAGAGCGAGCTCAACGCGCTTATACTGCGTACAAAGAAAGATGCGGAAAATGCAAAGCATGAGCAGAGAGACTTGCAAGAAAGATGGCAGAGAGAACAGGCAAGGCTTTCTAATCTGAATGCAAGTCTTAATGCCTCAATGAAGGATAAGGCAGAGCACGACAGGCTCATTGACGAACAGAAGAAGCTCGACAGGAAAACCCTCGAGTCAAATAGGCTGAAGATAAGTAAGAGTCTAGAAGTACATCAGAACGACCTTGCCAGAAATGCTGCTCTGATAGGCGAAAGCAGCAAATGGGCAAAGGAGCTTGAGAAGCATATCCAGAAGTGCCCTGTTTGCGAGCGTGATCTTGATGAAAGCATGAGGCAAAGACTACTGGCCGACAAGGAAGGTTCAATAAGATCCATGGAACGTGAGATCAGGGAAATCTCAGCGATTATAGTCAAGGAGAAAGCAGAACAGGAGAACAACAGCGCATTACTGAACAGATTAAGCGTTATAGAAGACAAGATAAAATCTTACGGTGACGTTGAGTCCGCAATATCCAATTTTAAGGCTTTGGCTAAAGCCGCACAGGATAACGCAAATAACCTCAGCTCGCTAATGGCAGCATCCGCCGAAGCGTTGACAAAGAAGAACGAAGAACTAATAAGACTAACGAAGAAAAAAGATGACTTCGAAAGAAGGTCAAGGTATCTAGAACAAAGATCTGAAGAGAAAAAATCCATGGAGGAAAAAGAAAGAAACAGCGCGGCTATAAAGATAGACCAAACAAAACTAGACTCGATTCAGGAAGACCTCACGCACCTTGTATCCGAATTTAGCAAGCTCTCAACAACTGTGGAATCATACAGGAAATACGAGTCCGACAAGAAGATCCAGATAAGGGACAAAGGCATAGAAATAGATAAAGTTGATGCGCTTTACAAAGACATAACAAGGAAACGGGAGATAACAGAGAACCTTGCAAGGTTCAAGGTCTCATTGCAGGAAACCCAGACAGTACTGCGGACAAAACTTATCGATTCAATAAACAACGTGATGCAGGAGGTCTGGCCGGACATATATCCGTATGGCGACTATTCCAGCATAATGATGAAAGCCACAGCTGAAGACTACGTGCTAAAAGTGAAGACCCACAGCACAGGAGCCGACAGTTGGCAGGATGTCGGAACCATAGCTAGCGGAGGCGAGCGTAGCATAAGCTGCCTCGCCCTCCGCATAGCCTTCTCACTGGTGCTCTCCCCTACATTGAGATGGCTTATACTAGACGAACCAACACACAACATAGACCAGCAAGGCCTGGAGCGCTTCATACGCATGTTCAATGAGGTCCTGCCGCGCATAGTTGATCAGACATTCATAATAACACACGACCCCATACTCAAGCAGGCATATAACTCAAAGGTATACATGCTCAGCAGGAACAAGAATGAGGATCGCGAAACAGTAGTTGAGGAAGTGTAAATGTTACGTCTTCCTGCGTGGACTTGCAACCATAAATAACATAACGCTCCAGGATGCCACTAACTTCATAATTGAAGCTAATTTATCCGACCCCCATCTACTCGCGTAAAAGGAGCACGTATAGCTTCAAAGTAATTGGACCTGAAGAGTATTGTGGCTGGGAACAGTTCCGTTGGGAAGAAATGTCAGTGCCATTGTTCATGCCTATATGGCAGCAGCCAAAAGGAGCAAGTTTTATCTTGTGATCAGATGGTAGGTAAACCAAACCCGCTGTCCTCTGTTTCTGCTTTTGGAGAAACAAGGGAGCTGCCAGACACTCCTGTGAATATTGCTATGACCTCTACCTTTCCGCTGTAGTTCGGGTCTAGCCTAGCCCCCCATATAACATTTGCGTTAGGAGCTGCGCTTTCTGTTAGCATAGACCCTATCTGGTTTGCTTCGCCCAGTGTCATATCCGGGCCACCGGTTATGTGCAGCAGTATTCCTGTCGCATTTGAATAATCAACATCAAGGAGCTTGTTCTTAAGCGTACTCTTTACCACTTCCTGCACTCTATCGGCTCCCTGGCCGAAACCTACGCTTATCATGGCCAACCCTCCAGCAGACATTATGGTCCTTACATCTGCAAAGTCTGTATTGATCAGGCTCGGTTGTGTTATTGCTTCTGTAATGCCTCTCACTGCCTTTGCCGTTATCTCGTCAGCAAGTGCGAACGTTTTCTCTATTGGCAAGTTAGGATAGAGTTGAACAAGCTTCTGATTGTCTATAACTATGAGGGTGTCTATGTTCTTCCTAAGCTTCTCAATACCTTTTCGTGCAGTGTCAAGCCTTACGCGTTCAAGTGCAAAGGGTATGGTAACTATGCCAACCACTATAGAACCGCTGTCCTTTATCACCCTGGCCACAACCGGCGCTGCGCCAGTTCCGGTTCCGCCTCCCATCCCTGCCGTAAGGAAAGCCAGATTAGTGTCTCTCACTAAGATCTCTATCTCTCCCCTCGATAGTTCCGCCGCTTTCTCCCCAACTTCAGGATATCCTCCTGCCCCCATGCCGTGTGTTATCGCTTTGCCCAACATAAGTTTGGAAATGTTAGGGTTTAGCATGCCCAACTGCTTCGCATCGGTATTAAATGCAAACAGTGCAGCCCCCTTAATATCCATTGAACTTAGCCTGTGCACTGTGTTGTTACCTCCCCCTCCTACGCCGACAACAGCTATCCTTGGCTTGAACATCTCATATTCGTCCTTCAAAGCCTGGTTCTGCGCAATCGTCTGGTCGTACATACCGAATGCCATAAAATCGCCTAGCTCTATTTGGTGTAGCAGCATTATATATCTTTCGAGGATGGCACGACAAATTATTGCACATCAAACCCGCAAGGCTTAATACGGTTAGTACATATGTATGTTTATGTACAATCAGAAAATTGCTGCAATCTTCTACGAGATTGCAAACATGCTTGTGCTGGACAAGGGGGTGGACAGGAAGTTTGAGGTCCTCGCATACAGGAAGGCAGCCCAAACTATAGAAAGCCTTCAAGAAGACATTTTTGATTTGTACAAGAAATACGGTATAAAAGGGCTGATGGAGCTTCCTGGAATAGGGAAAAGCACAGCTGCTGCCATAGAAGAGTACATTGAGACTGGCAAGATGGCCAAGTACGAAAAGCTCAAGAAACTATACCCAATTGACTTTTTGAGCCTGACAAAAATACAGGGTCTTGGAGCAAAGAGCGTTTTTCGGCTTTATCAGGAGCTTGGAATTAAGAACGTTGCTGATCTTAAGGAAGCTGTGGGGAAGCACAAGATAAGCCAACTAGACGGATTTGGCGAAAAGAGCGAAGATGATATTGCAAAGGGAATCGCACAATTTGAGTCGAGCAAGGGTCGTATGCTGCTTGGCACTGCCCTTCCAGAGGCTGAAGCAATAGTAAAACAACTCAGAGACTCCGGTTTGGTTGAGAATGCTGTAATTGGTGGGTCTACCCGGAGAATGAAAGAAACAGTAGGCGATATTGATATACTGGTTACTACTGAAAAGAGCAAGCCGGTTACGGATCTTTTCACAAGACTGAGCGGGGTCGAACGCATAATAGCAACTGGCCCAACAAAGACCACTGTGCTACTAGGTATAGGAATTACGTGCGACATGCGCGTTGTAGAAAGCAAGAGCTTCGGTGCAGCATTGCAGTACTTCACAGGAAACAAAGACCACAATGTAAGGCTGCGAGAAATAGCGATAAAGAACGGATGCAAGCTCAACGAGTACGGTTTATTTGACAAAAGAGGAAAAAGCATTGCAGGAAAGACCGAGGAGGAAATATACGAGAAACTGGGTATGGATCCAATGCCGCCAGAAATGCGGGAGAACAGGGGAGAGATAGATCTTGCAATTGCCCACAAGCTCCCAGACCTTGTTGAATTAGAAGACATAAGAGGTGACTTTCACGTGCATACGGACCACAGCGACGGAGCTAATACTTTGGAGGAGATGGCCGAAGCAGCAAAAAAGCTTGGCCGTAGCTATATAGGCATAAGCGACCACTCAAAGAACGAGCGCATAGCCAACGGGATGGACGACAAGAAATTCGCAGTGCACCTTGACCAGATAGAGAGATTCCAAGAAAAGGTCAGTGGAATAAAGATACTAAAAGGTGCTGAAATAGACATACTCAAGGACGGAAGCCTGGATCTTGGCAACAAAATAATGGATCGAATGGATTATACGCTTGCAAGCATACACACTAACCTTTCGATGAGCAGGGAAGAAATGACAAAGAGGATAATAACTGCATTCGAAACTGGTTACGTAAGCGTCTGGGCTCATCCGACAGACAGGATAATCAACGAAAGACCATCTATAAATGTGGACCTTGACAAGGTCTTTGAATCTGCAAAAGAGAACAACATTGTGATGGAAATTGATGCTCTCCCTGACCGGCTTGACCTTAATGACGAGAATATATTCAAGGCGAGAAAGTACGGGCTAAAGTTTTCAATTGATACGGATTCGCACAGCACTTCAAACTTTGAGTTGCTGAGATACGGCGTTGGCATGGCTAGGCGCGGATGGCTCACAAAGAATGATGTGGTCAATACCATGAGTTACGATCAAGTAATGAAATACTTCAAAAAGTGACTATGCAAATGCTGGTCCGGGACAACATATATGGAAGTTTCAATGTAACGGAATCTGTGTTAGTAGACCTGACAAACTCGAAGGCTATCCAGAGATTGAAATGTATAGCCGAAGCGCCTAGATTCCAAAATAACGATACGATGATCTCATCAAACAGGTATCAACACTCTATTGGAGTAATGCTTCTGCTTAGAAAGTATGAAGCAGCCCCTAAGAACTAAGAACCGATAAAACACATCCTTTGCGGGATGCAGTGATTGCATGAACGCAAGGAAGCCCACACCGTTTACGGGTGGGAGGATGTCACTACATATCTATCTTCAAGACCTGCGAGGATAAAATATGACTACGGGCCGAAGATTGGAAGGCTACTTCAATAAGCAAGTGCTAGCTATCCTGCACGCCTGAGCGGTACTATATTGGCATCCTTTTGCTTTGTTGGCGTTACTCCAAGCGTAGTATACACAAACGTTAGGCAATCAGCAATCCACGACGTTTCTCTCTCGCTCGTAAGGCCCATTCCGTTCCCTCCGTTCTCATGGGATGAATGACCTGCCTTCATCTGCGTTACCAGAAGAACGGGATTATCAGAACTTGTGCTATTTTGAAGTGCTGCGGCGAATTTTCGTGCGTGCATTGGATGTGCCCGCGTGTCTAACTCCCCGCTCACTAACAATACTGCGGGGTAAGCTACTCCATCCCTAACGTTATGGAGTGGCGACGCCGGTAGTATAAAGTTCAGCTCCCTCTGTCTGTGCGGGTTCCCAAACTCATTCCTGCATAATATTCCGATGTCATAAAGGTCTCCCCTATACAGGTCGGTTACCGGTACCTCTGCAATGACGGACTTGCATAGGTCTGGACGTTGCACTGCGAATGCAGTCACAAGCCAACCTCCGTTGCTGCGTCCCCATACAGCTAGCTTATTACTTGAAGTATAACCTTGAGCTATGAGGAATTCTGCTGCTGCAATGAAATCATCGAACGAGTTCTGCCTGTTCTTATGTATGCCATCCATGTACCATGTTTCGCCACCCTCTCCCCCTCCTCTTATGTGCGCCTTTACATACACTCCTCCGTCCTCAATGAACGGTAGTATCTTGCTCTCGAAATCAGGTTCAATGGCTAAATTGAATCCGCCATATCCGTATAGAACTGTTGGGTTTCGTCCATCAAGTGGAATCCCTTTCTTGTGCACCATAGTCATCTTTATGTATGTGCCATCTTTCGATTGGTATGATAACTCCTTTACCATCACATTGCCGAAATCAAAATTGAATCTGGACTCTTCAATAGCATCCATCTCACCAGTGCGCATGTCTAGGTGATAGTGCCCTGGCGGTCTTATTGGAGAGCTTTCAGATATGGCAGCAATCTTCATTGAAGGATAATAATAGAACAAGCTCATCGTTCCAGTTCCATTTGCGATAACTTCACTGGTCAATCTTCCGCTCCTATTGAACAATTTCAGCGTCGTCTTTCCACCATCGTCTATATACTTGGCCAGTATGCTTCCGTTGTTGCAGCCTGATATGAAGCTGTGGAGCGTTTCGGCCTGCTCCTCTACTACTGTCTCCCAATTTCTTGCTGACGGCGCCTTTAGGTTCGCTCTGATTATCCTGCCCTTAGGTGCATTTATGGTCGTATAAGCGTAAGCATGATTCTCCTCTATATCAACTGCAAAGAAGACGGCATTCATACCAACATGTAGCGGCTTGACCGTAGGCGTTCCTTTTTCGCCTAGCCTCATGTAGTATGAATCAACATTCATGTTGTCAGATACATGTATCATTAGGTATCTATGGTCATCAGATCCGTGCACTGATGTTGTCTTGCCAGATCCAAGTCCGCGTCCGAACATTTCCGTGTCTTCGGATTGCCGTGTTCCGAGCGCATGATAAAAGACATGTGCAACGCTTCTGGGCGACTTAACAAGATATGGGGCTGGCCATGACGTATAATAAAATCCACTCTCATCCTGTTTCCATACCACCGAGGTAAATACTACATTGCCTATCATGTCCTTCAGCACATCTCCGCTCTCTACATCCAACACTCTGATATCTGTCACGTCGCTACCGTGTTTCGTCACAGCGAAAGCTACCTTTTTGCCGCCCTGAGAAGGGAAGATGCTGTGCAAGGCTATGCTGCTGTCCCTGCTGAATGTATTAGGATCAAGTACTGCTTTCCACTCCCCAAAGGTTATACCATCGCCAATTACATCGGAATAATGCAGCACATGGAACGGTTTGCTGCCATCCTGCCTAAGCTGGAAGGCTCTTCCGTCACCTGCGCAGATAATTTCTCCAAAAAACGGTGTCTCAGGCAGACTATTCAACCTCTCTATCAGGTTGTCCCTCAATTCTCCATCTAAGTATCTGCGTGCCACGTCGTTCTGCTTGCGTATCCAGCTCTTGACCTCAAGGCTGCTGGAATCCTCAAGCCATCTATAATAATCGGGGATAAGCCACCTCCCCCTCTGCTCTACAATCTTTTGGGCTCTACTGATAGGATATCTACTCTTCTCTCTAACCTCAGCCAGAACCATATACTCCCACAATGAAGTAACCGACAAGAACGGTCTGATCTTTACTGGTTCTTAACCTTTATCTACAAATTGTCAATACCAGCCGCGCGCCTTCATCGCCTTGGCAACCCTGTCAACAGCAATGATATATGCCGCTTCCCTCGGGGTTATTTTCTTGCCTTTTGCCTTGTACTCTTTCTGGGTCTTGACAACGCTACCAAAGGACCTTGTGACTATCGCGTCAAGCTTCTTGTACACGTCATCCTCGGTCCAATAATAGCCGTCCCTATTCTGCACCCATTCGAAATACGAGACTATAACCCCTCCAGAATTCACAAGGAAGTCAGGCATGTCTATTATACCGCGCTCGAAAAGTATCTTATCTGCTTCCGGTGTGACAGGTCCGTTTGCAAGCTCAAGAACAACACTCGCATTTATCTTATCTGCATTATGCTTTGTTATCTGGTTCTCTATTGCAGCAGGTATCAATACGTCCACATCAAGCGTGAATAGTTCTTCATTGCTTATCTTGCTTCCTCCTTTGTAATTATCCACACTACCTGTTTCCTCCTTTACTCTTGACAGTTTCTCGTAATCAAGTCCCTTCGGGTCGTATATGCCGCCCGCTGAGTCGGTTATTGCTACCACCTTTGCCTTAGCCAGCTTGGTTGCTATCTCAAATGCGAATTTCCCTGCATTGCCAAATCCCTGTATTGCTATTTTCGATCTGGCAAGATCCATCTTTGCCATCTTTGCAGTTTCTCGCAGCACGTACATTCCGCCCATTGCTGTGGAATCGTATCGCCCCTCAGAGCCGCTAAGTTCTACCGGCTTCCCTGTTATCATTGCTGGGGCATGATGGCCTTCCAGCTTCTCATATTCATCTAGCATCCATGCCATTATCTGCGGCGTTGTATACACGTCTGGGGCAGGCACATCCCTATCTGGTCCGACGAACCTGCTGAACGCACGCATATATCCGCGCGAAAGATTCTCAAGTTCCTGAAGATTCATGCTCTTTGTGTCGCATATAACCCCTCCTTTAGCACCGCCCAACGGTATGTCTGCAAGCGAGCACTTCCATGTCATCCATGCCGACAATGCCTTTACCGTATCAAGGTTCTCTTGCGGATGGAACCTTATGCCGCCTTTACCCGGGCCTCTCGCATCGTTATACAACACGCGGAAACCAGTAAATACCTTGGTAGTGCCATCCCTCATCTTTACAGGTATGTTTGCCACTACTGTCTGCTTAGGTTCCCTAAGCAGCGCATGTGCCTGCTTGTCCAGGCTCATGAGGTCTGCTGCCGCATCAAGTTGTGTTTGCGATATCTTGAATGGGTCTAATTCTTCTCTTGCCATAAAATCACACTAAGCATTGACTTGCCTTTCGCAGAACCGCTCTATCTCGTGGTTAGCCTCATCTGGGCTCTTGCTCTTAATTATCTTTTCCACAAATCCCGCCTCGTCTATCTGCTTCGATATATCAACCGTAGCCCTAGCCACAGCTGTAGAATACCTCAAATTTACATACTTGCTCACGGCAACCTGTGCTATACCCAGCTTCTTGGCTATTTCCTGCTGCGTCATCCCGTACCTCCTTCTCATCTGCTGTGCTAAATAAGCTCTTACTGCAGGTATCAATTCACTAGTGAGCAACCTACACTCCGGTTCCATAATAATACTCTCTCCCCAAGCCTTAAAAACACTGTATGACTCTGCCAGCATATCGTCGTACTTATAGTACGGGTATATATAGAGATAACATTATAGTTCTTCTATAAACCATGTGGTATATTTATGAGAGGACGAGAACCCCCGGTCCATTGTGACAATTGCGGTCGTATGGTACCTAGAAACAAAGCAGTAACTGAAGAAAAAAGAATAAATCTTGGCACTGATGCAAATGAAGGCAATATACGCTTCTTCACTTCAAGGAAAGTATACTATTGTATAAGCTGTGCGAAACATAGGGGTATATTCGAGAAGAAGAAACAGCAGGCGCAAAGAGCCGCAGCAAGGGGATATTAAAGTCAATGGTGGGGGTTTGGCTATTGATCCTGACGACCTTTTAATCTTCAAGAAGCGGTTGAATAGCAATAATGAATTACCTAGCCCTGCAAATAGCGGTGAAAAGCTGCTGGGTATCTCAAAGGCTCAACCTACTGACTCCCTGCAGTCAGGGCAACAGCACGAACCAGCAAAGCAGACGCCTCATCTAGATTCTCAGGAAATACGTGTGCCTGAAAACACTGAAGAAGTCGTGTCCAGCAATATGGAGGAAGAAAAGCCCGAGGTTGAAGCTACGGCAAAACTGAGCAGGAGCGCCAAAGACAATGTGGCCGGTGCAAAAGGGCGTGCCTGCGTAAACCACCCATGGCGCAGGGCGTATTCTCTGTGCAACTACTGCAAGAGACCGTTCTGTTATGCAGATCTCATGTCCTATAACAAGAATCTCTATTGCCTTGAAGACATAGACTATGTCTCAAGAAACACAGTACCTGTGAAGTACTCGCGCAACATATTGACCAACCTCGCCGCTCTTGTGCTTCTGATCAACTCTGCAGTAGTGGTGTACCTAACCTACCCAAGTATCCTCTCGCTTCTAAATTCACTTGGCACACACATAAGCGCAATAAACGTCCCTGGTGTCGCATTAACTACGCTAATTACCACTGCGATTTCTACTTTCTCTGCATATCCGTTCCAGTCAGTCTATGTTGCAGTTGCTCTGCTCTCATTTCTTTCCGGCATATCTGTCTTTGCATCAAGGCATGGATTCTATTTTGGGATAATTGTTGCATTCTTCACCTTGCTTGTATTCTCTTACGAATACCTCTCCGGCATACAGTACACCTATATAATAATACTCTTGGGAATAGCATTTGTAGAAATAGCGGTGCTTGCGTACAGCAGGATGAGTTCTGTCACATTTGCTCCGGATGAGGACGCTGCACGTAAGTATATAGACTGGCCAAGACCAGAAACATTCTGACGAACATCTATCCTAATTTGTCTTTTAACGTAGAAATGGCGGGCCGCCGGGAAAAGGTTCCTGCAAGAGAACAACAAGAATGTGACTGCTTCCTATGCTAAGCACATGCTGCATCATTTCAAACGCATAGAGTCGAGATCCATCGGTGCACGGGCTTCTACATGCATCTTGTTGCCAAGCGTTCTAGCAACATCCTCGCACTTTGATTCCTCTCCATGCATGGTGAATATCCTCCTTGGGAAGGGCCTAAGGTTGTCTATGAAGCGCAATAACTCTCTCCTGTCGCTGTGTCCTGAGAATCCCTCAACAGTCCTTACCTGCAAATTTATCTTTTCATTGACTAGTTTGCCATCCTCTCCAGGCAATGCAACTTCGCTAAGACCATTTTGCACCCTCCTCCCCAGAGAACTTACACTGTTGTAACCCACGAATATAACCATATTCTTCGGATCTGCAGCTAGCGCCTTGAAATATTCAAGGCTAGCCCCGCCATTGAGCATACCTCCGCTTGCGAGTATCACTGATGGGCCCTTGTCCAGTATGCCTTGTCGTTCTCCCTTTGCTATCTCAAAGATCTCGCTCTCGAAAGGAGAGTTATTGCTCAATATTCTGTGTTGGAGACTTGTGCGCAAGTACTCAGGATAAGCAGTATGTATGGCGCTTGCCTCCAGTATCATACCATCTAGATATATCGGAACGCCTAGCTTATATCTGGGATTGTTAATTATGTAGCTCTCGAGCACAAGCATAAGCTCCTGGCTCCTTCCTACAGAGAACAACGGAACAAGGACCTTTCCTCCATTCTCCACGGTTCTCTTGATATTCTCCATAAGCTCTATCTCCGCATCGCGTCTGTTCTGTGTTATGTCCTTCGGGCCGCCATATGTGCTTTCCAGGAAGAGCGCATCTATCCTTGGATATCGAGTGTCTGCCTGGTCCAAGAGTCTTGTGAAACCGTACTTGAAATCACCAGTATCTACTATGTTGTATAGCCCTTCCCCTATGTGCAGGTGCACCGTACCGCTTCCAAGTATGTGCCCTGCATTATGGTATGTGAGCTTTATTTCATCAGTTACATTGGTTACTTCGCCGTAATCCCTTGTTATCATGTGCATGAGCATTGACTTGATATCCTTCTCGCCATAAAGGGGCACGCCGCCGCCTTTCTGCACAAGTCTATTGTAGTCATAGAGCAGCAAGGCCGCTAGGTCCCTTGTCGGAGGCGTGCAGTATACCGGGCCCGTGTATCCAAACTTGAATAGGTAAGGCACGAAACCCATGTGGTCCATATGCCCGTGCGTAAGTATCACCGCGTCTATGTCGTTTATGGTTATGTTGGCGCTGTCTAAGTATGGAAATGCCTTGTTCTCGAGGCTGCCCGCGTTTGCGTCTGCTCCTTTTATTCCGGGCTCAGGACTTATCCCGCAGTCTATAAGTATCTTGGAGTGGTTAGTTTCTATTAGCAGGCTGCTTCTTCCAACTTCTCTAAACCCGCCCAACGCTGTGGCTTTCACCCAGTCGCTTTTTACAGCCTGTTGATTGATTTTCTTGCCGATACCGTTTAGGAACTTCTTCCTAAAATCGCTCTCCTTCATCAGCATCTGTCGTACCCCCTTGATAACATCGCTGTTCATTGTGGGGATCCTGAGTACCTTAGGAACCCAGTTGGTCTCCTTCACTATCCTCATTAGCGTTGTGCCTCCCTTCCCAATTACTAAGCCAGGCTTGAGCGCCTCTATGTATACTTCACAGAATTCCGGCATGAACCTTATGCCTTCCTCTCCCACTCCTGCTTCTGGAGGTACTATCTCGCGTATCTTCTTTACGGCATCTTCCGGATCCGTAAGCGAGGATGGATCAGACCTAACAATGAGCCTCTTCTTTACAGCAGCACTAATGTTCTTTATGATACTCTCGTCGCCGTAAAGATAAGATATATTCTTTACGTATATCGCTATGTCTGGCCCCTCATATTCGACCTTTGACAGAGCTGCGTCCTTTGGAACAAGATCCTTTATCTTGTCAACTACTTCCTTGTTCTCGCTTTCTTCACTCAATCAAATCACACAAAGTTATGCCTATCTTTCAATACTAGAATAGCTGCTATTACTTCTGGTTATTTAGGTAGCTTCTCTAGCTCCTCTTTGGAATACTCCTTGTACCCCTTCTTGGTTATTGCGACAACCCGTGTGCCATCTCCTGTGGCAGAGTCACGCCTCATGGCTATCTTGAGCCCCTTGAGGACGTGCTTAGCAGCATCTGCAGTTGCCATGTCTGGTGTATACACTCCCTCTATATAACCAAGCGCAGTAAGCGAACCGCTTCCCGTTGCAGTAAATTTACTCTCCTTGGTGTATCCGCCAAGTGGATCAATATTATACAGCTCCGGAACGCCCTTTCCATTCACGCCTGCAAGTATTAGCTGCACCAGATATGGGAACATCTTGTTCTCTTGAAGTATTATGGAGAGAAGTGAAGTTGCTGCTGTTGGCGAAAGGGTCTTACCTTCATCCATCATATACATTTCATTCTGTACCTTGAGCAGCTTGACCAAGTATTCAGCATCACCTACACCTCCTGCTATAGTTATGCCCAAATTATCACTTATCTTGTAAATCTTTATGGCTTCGGTGCTTGCTATGAACGTATCCATTGAGGCGCGCATATCTGACCCAATTACCACCCCATCTGAGCAGAGAATGCCCAGCGTAGTTGTGCCCTTCTTCACAGATTCGTAGAACTCTTTGCTATCCATTATTTGCACCTATCTAAACAGCAATAACTAAACCAAGCAACCAATCGGTCTGTAGGATCATGACCCAAGCTGCCATTGAAAACCGAAAAATAAAATTAATAAAAGAAATAAAATACCTAAACTATTAAGCTACCGTTACCTATAAAATACTTGCTATTCTCCAGCAGCTCCGCATACGCAAATGTGCGATGCAATTTAGTTATCTTGACCACGTAGGTCTTTCCTGACCTGGCCTTGGCATTGCGTATGAAGACGACTACGTCGTTTATCTTACCTATGCCCTCGCCTTTCGGATTCTTTGCATCTACCCGGACCTGATACGTTCCACCCTCTTCTAGTTCTCTTGCTACCCCAAATTCCATTTTTAGTCACCCAACTGTTTCTTCCACTATTCTTCTAGTGAAGTATCTCCTTGTTACGTCAATTATCTGGCCTGTTGACTTTGTTTAAGCCCCTTGTTGTATCCCACGCTTCGCAGCTCACGCCACGACCTTCACGCCCAATATCTTACTTACCCCATATTAAGATATTTAAAGCTTTTCTACTAATTCGTCAATAGAGCGATGATATCCTGGTCTTATTCTTAATGGCGGTTCGTGTTTGGCATCTACTACGTTTATTAATATCCTTCCAGAAGTATAATATTTGGCAATCTTGTCTATGTGATTAATTTGAGCGATGAGGCACACACTGAAGAGGATAATACTCAGCTACACCCAGATCACGCCGTACATGCTGAGCATCATACACATATCCAGCACAACAGGAAGAAACACGAAGCTATGCTCTTGGAGCTGCGTGAGTACATTACAAGTGGCAATCTCAAAATGTGCTTGATTCTCATCGCCATATATGCTGTAATAAGCCTAGTAATGTTCTGGTACATTACCATACACATCGGCTCTGTAGTTGCGGGTCCAGGAGGCGACGTATATCAGTCAATGTGGAACCTATGGTGGACTCCGTATGCAATATTCACATTGCACACATCACCATATTTCACGAATCAGCTCTTCTTTCCCGTTGGTGCAGACCTGGTTACACAAACCCTCTTCCCGCTTGCAGGCATACTCACCGCGCCGATACAGTTGCTAGGCCTGCCAGTAGCATATAATATCGTATTCTTCCTTGGATTTATCCTCTCGGGCCTTTTCTCATTCATGTTACTACGTTACCTTACAAAAGACAGCATAGCATCATTCATAGGCAGCCTTGTATTTACCTTCAGCCCAATGCACACTGCCCAGGCGATCGGCCATCTAAATTGGGCTTCGATAGAATTCGTTCCTCTCTTCCTGCTCTTATTCATATTGATGGTTAAAGAGAAGAAGTTCAGATACGTGCTCGGATCAGCTATTTCATTCCTCTTCCTAATCTTCTTCGGGGATCCTGAGCAGGGCATAATGATGGTGGCATTTGTAGGGGCTCTTGCCATATTCTACCTGCTCCTCAAGAGACGTACAGAACTGCTGAATAAAGGCTTTGTTATACGGTTCGGAGAAATGACAGCTATAATACTAATACTGGGCAGCCCGTTCCTGATACCGATAATTGGAGGATTGCTCTCCTCATCTACGGTCTCCACTGCAAGTCAGCTCTCCGGAACTGTAAACCAGATGCTCTGGAGCGACAACATTGCATCGTACTTCCTGCCCAGCTATTACAACGGCCTCTTCAACGGCATCTCGCACTCATATTTCAATTCCATATATGGACTGCTGTACCAGAACCTTTTCTATACTCCTGACGTTACTGAGAAGGTCTCTTATCTTGGCTACTCTGTGCTCTTCCTTGCTATGGTTGCGCTATACTTTGACTTCAAGAAACATAAACTGAGGAACACGGCGCTATGGGCAATACTTCTGCTTATATTCGGATGGCTTTCATTAGGTCCGTATATTCAGGTAATGGGTACGGTCACCAGCATACCTGCAATATACGCTGTATACAGCCATATCCCAATATTCAACTTCATAAGGGAGCCGGGAAGGTTCGACATGATGGTTACGCTCTGCCTTGCCATCCTTGCTGCAATGGGCTTCGCGTATCTCACTGAAGGGAAGAGCAGCAACCAGAAGCTATTATATGCTGCAGTCTTCTTCGCACTTATAATGATCGAATATAATACCATGCCTCTATCACAATCCTTTGCAAATTCATTATCAGCAAACGCCACTATACCCAAGGCATACAAGCAGATCGGTGCACTTCAAGGTAATTTTACTGTTCTTTCCTTGCCAATAGTTCCGGATACCAACTCAAGTGCGCCAGAACTATATCCTGCGTTGGCTATGTACTACTCAACTGCTATGAACGGCAAGTCGATAATAGGCGGCTACACCAGCAGGGAAAACCAATCGCAGCTTGCTTCTGCCGATGAGATACCGCTTGCATCTGCTGCAGCATATCTCCAGCAGGGATACGGGCTCATATATCCGTCACCTGTTGCTGGTAACTTCACAAACGAGACGCTCCTATGGCTTGAAAATTATAACACGCAGTTCATAACTGTGACTAGATCTGCATATAACATATCTGAGCAATCCGCGATATACAATTATTTGTATGGCACATTTGGGCAGCCTTTATACACTAGCAACACCACATTCGTATTCGGAACTAAGAATGCTGTCCTGTCACATGCTAATAAAGCGCTCACCGCATACTCAATAGGAACATGGATACCTGGATACAATTTCTGCGGCAGCCAAGGATGCAATGCATCATTTGGAACACTCTGGTGGGGTACTAATGCCAGAGGAGTCGACCTTTTCTCGCCAAACAAAACAAAAGTTATGATGAACTTTACAGCAGCTGCAGCAATTAACGGCACGCAATTATACGTCTATCTTGACAACGCGCAACTTGGCTCAGTGAAACTTGGCGATACTCCAAGGGCGTATTCGCTTGGCTTCAATGCCAGCGCCGGGTACAATCAAGTAATCTTCTATGCTCAGAACGATACCGCACTGCCAAGCCCTTACGTTGTGTATGGGATAAAGAATATAACCTTTGCAAGGTCGACATAAGGATTAGATGGCTAACGATCAAAAAGCCGACGGCCTGGGAAGGCGAACAGCAAGAGTCCTGTCCGCAGTCCTCATTGGCCAGGTCATCAGCATATGTGTAACTGGCATAACAATAATACTACTTGCCAGGCTGCTGCAACCTTACCTCTACGGTCAGTATACGTTTGCCTTCGGATACGCTTCATTCATTGATGCGGTAGGTGGCCTTGGCCTTGGCGCATATCTCAGCAGGCACTTCGCCATATGGGCGTTCAAGCGCAATGCAGAGCAGATGATGCGCGTCATGTCATCTGCGCTGCTTATTTTCTTGATATCTGCGGTTCTGATAACTGCATTAGCCATAACGCTTAGCGGTTATCTTGCAAATATAATTTATGCGGGGCTTGGCATACCCGAAATAACCCTGATCACTTCGTCCCTGATGATCTTCTTTGTCATGGCACAGTCTGTAGAAATGCATGCCCTTATTGGCCTCGGCAAAGGGGCATATTCCTCGTTCACTAGCGTGTTCGGGAATATTGTGCAGCTGATAGCTAGCGTTGGCCTCTTCGTATACGGCTTTGGGGTTGAAGGTGTGCTGGCCGGCATGCTGATTGGATATATAACAAGTGCTTCAATAGGCGCATTATTTGTATATCACTCACTCAGCAAGCACGGTCGCATACACATTGTAAGGCCAACGATGCAGGAGCTCAAGGAAACCGCTAGATTCGCCTTCCCTATAGGAGTCAATAACATGCTCAACGATGGAATGCAGAACTTCTCTATCCTGTTCCTTGGGCTCTTCGTTCCGGAGATATTTCTTGGAAACTATGGCGCTGCCCTGAAAGGGCTTACGGCAGTGATACTACTACACAATAGCATAAACAACGTTCTGCTTCCAACCTTCTCTACTGCAGGCCTTACCAGGGCGAGAGAATCGCTTCATAAGGTTTACAACAAAGTGTTGAGTTACTCTCTTGTACTGATAATGCCGTTGCTTGTGTATGTGGCTGTATTTGCCATGCCGGCCATATACCTCTTCCTGTCCAGCAGCTATTCATATGCACCCACTTACCTTTCGTTAATAATTATAGGAGCAATGCTTAGCACAGTCAGCCTTTTCATAAGCAGCCTTATAGTTTCTAGAGGTCTTACCTTGAAGGTCCTTAAGTACAACGCTGTAGTTGTGCTTGCAGAACTATGCTCTATAGCAATCCTGGTACCATTACTGGGCACATACGGGCATAACATGGCTGTTGTTGGAGCCATAATCTCGATCTTCATGATAGGCAGCATTATTGCTGTCATTCTATTCGTCAGAGGAGCAAAGAGATTATTCGGGGTAAAGTTCGATGGCGATAATTTACTGCGTATTTTTGCAAGCAACGGGCTTCTGGCAGCTGCACTTGTCACAACGCTTCTTGGGCTACAATATGCCACTGCCGGATCCATAAGCAACCCGGCGCTGGCAATCGAACTGCTATCTGGAATAATTGTCGCGCTTGTACTGTACCCTCCAGCAATATCATTGACTCGCACACTGGATAAGGATGACATGGCAAGCATCAAAGACGCAACATCTCAACTGCCCATAATAAGCCAGTCTGTAAAATTGTATATCGGATATGCGGAACTTTTCATGGATTAGATAACATGACATACTCTGACACAACGCTTGTCATACCCACGCTTAACGAAAAGCATACACTGCCACTACTCATGCGTAGAGTGCTTGGAGAGTATCCTGGGCTTCAGATTCTAATAGTTGATGATGGCTCCACCGATGGAACCACAGAAGAGGCAGAGAAGTTCTATTCGAGCGGAAGGGTTGAAATAATAAACCGTAAAAGGCTAAAGAAGAAACCGGGATTGACGGCAAGCGTAATAGACGGCATAATGGCAAGTAAGACGCAATTCGTCATAGTAATGGATGCAGATATGCAACACCCTCATGAGAAGATACGTGAGATACACGTGAAGCTGGCAAGAGGATCCAAACTTGTTGTTGCGGTACGGGAGACGGTGATTAAATGGCCTTTCTACCGCAAGGTTATATCCAAATCATTAAGCGCCATGGGCTATCTTGTACTATTTGCAAGAGGCAAGAAGCTTGTCTCAGACATATTCTCTGGGTTCTTCGGAGCCGATAGGAAGACCGCAGCCAATATAATATCTAAGAATCGCAGGCGATTTGTTGGAGAAGGCTATAAGGTGCTGTTCGACCTGCTCAAGTGCATCGATGCAAGGGACGAGATTGAGATATCTGAAGTAAAATATCATTTTGGAAACAGGAAGTTCGGCGAGTCAAAAGCCGGAGCCAGACAGGTGGTAGCCCTGCTAAGATCATACGTTACGTGATTTAGCTGCTTCAATCAGGCTTACAAAGAGTGGAGCAGGAGTCTCAAATCTTGACTTCAGCTCTGGATGCGATTGCGTCCCTATCCCGAAACCAGTGGGCCATTCTACAAATTCCACTAATTTATTGTCTGCAGTTAAACCAGTTATTTTAAGTCCACTATTTCTAAGTGCCTTCCTGTAACTGTTATTGAACTCATAGCGATGCCTGTGCCTCTCGCTTATGACTCTTTTTCCATAAGCTCTGTAAGCTATAGAATCCTTATCCGGAAGGATGCATTTCTGGGCTCCAAGTCTCATAGTGCCGCCTTTGTTGGTTATGCGTCTCTGGGAATCAAGCAGGACGATGAGTTTATGCTTCGCCTTAGGATCGAATTCTGAGGAATTGGCTTCTCTAAGGCCTGCAACATTTCTCCCGTATTCCACTACCATGAGCTGCATTCCAAGACACAGCCCAAGGTAAGGTATGCCGTGCGTCCTTGCATGTCTTATTATGTTTATCATGCCCTCAACTCCACGCGATCCGAAGCCTCCGGTCACTATAACTCCATGCATCTTATCCAGAGCATTGTAATCCCCTTTGCCATTCTCATAGTCTGTAGACTCAACCCAGTGTATATTGACCTTTGTATCCTCCTTTGCACCGGCATGCACCAAGGCTTCCTTTACGCTTGCGTATGAATCGCGCAGGTGGGTATATTTGCCCACTACGGCTATGTTTATCTCGCTTCTTGGAGATATAGTGCGCTTAACATTATCTTTCCACTTATGCAGCTTCTCTGTGTTCAGGTTTGCTGCATCAAGGCCAAGGTCTTTCAAGAGCATCTTATCGAAGCCAATGTCCATGAAATGCAGTGGTAGGTTATACAACGTCTTCTGGTCTTTGTCGTCTATAATCCTATCTTTGCTGAGGTTTGCAAACAGGGCCAGTTTTTCCTTTGTGCTCTCAAGGAGCTCCGCCTGGCTTCTGCATATTATAAAATTAGCCCGTATGCCATCCTGGAGTATCTGACGCACACCTATCTGTGCAGGTTTTGTTTTCTGTTCGCCTACTACATCAAGCGTAGGCAGATACGTAAGGTTTATGAATACGACTTCATGCTTCAATGCTAGCTGGCGCATAGCTTCTATGAAATAGCTGTTCTCTATATCGCCTACGGTTCCTCCAACTTCTATTATCTGCACATCGGGTTTTTTCTCCAGAGAAACCTTCTCAATCCTACTTATTATCTCATCCGTAAGGTGTGGAATTATCTGTACTGTATGGCCAAGGTATCTTCCCTGTCTCTCCTTCGATATTATGGACCCGAATAATTTGCCACCAGTTATAGACAAGTCTCCGGTAAGGCTCTTGTTTAGGAAGCGCTCGTATATTCCAAAATCCATATCAACCTCACTCTTGTCGTCGAGTACGAAGACCTCGCCATGCTGGAAAGGGTTCATAGTCCCGCAATCAAAGTTGAGATAGCCGTCGAACTTCATTGGAAGGGCCTTGTAATTATAGAAGTCTAGTATGCGCAGGATGGATGATGTTACAACGCCTTTCCCAAGTCCACTCAGGAGTGATCCTAGGACTACTATATACTTTGTTCTTGCAGGCATGAAGCTCATTTGTAACCAAACGTTTTAAATACGGGCATGCCTGTGGGGCAATGGCCTACAACTATCGGAAGTCTTTTTAACACGCTTATCCAATAGTTAGTTTACCAATAATCTGTATTCTTGGGTAATTTATATGGATGGCCTAAACGCGGGAAAGGATGCACCGAAAATAGTGAATGCGTATATAGAGATACCGAAGGGCAGCAACATAAAGTACGAGTACGATGAGGATAACGGTATCATAAAAGTAGACAGAATATTGCACACATCTACCGTATACCCATTTAACTATGGGTTTGTGCCTGGTACCCTCGGCGAGGATGGCGATCCGATAGACATAATGGTGCTAAGCACTGCCTCGTTTGTTCCAGGCAGCTATGTTGTTGCAAAACCTATCGCTGTGCTAATAATGAAAGATGAGGAAGGTGTTGACTGGAAGTTAATGGCTGTACCTGTAGAGAAGGTAGACCCTGAATACGGCAGATTTAATGATGTCAACGATCTAAGCGAGCACACGAAGGCAATGATCGCACATTTCTTCTCATATTATAAGAGCATAGAGCCTGGCAAGTGGGCAAAGGTAGAGGGATGGGCTGATGCAGCAAAGGCGAAAGAGCTAATCAAGGAAGCTATGGCACGAAAGAGATAGGGCGTGGTTGAGGTGGCAATGAGGCAAATCCGAAGTGAAATCACCTCAGATGCTCTTAAGGCTGCCCTAGAGAGAAGCTGGACAAGTCAGACAAGCGCCAACCCTGCCAGATGGTCAGAGGCAAATCCTGCATACGGTTAATGTGCCGTGACTGCTCTAATAGTAAATGACTTTTTAGGGGGCAGGCTTGTCCGTGTTGAAGCTACTAGCCCTGAAGAAAAGGTATCCCATTACTTTAATGAGCTCCAAGGCGGACAGAGAATTGATAAAATCTAACACGCCCGCAAACTCCTATCCTTGAGATAGGAGTAAGGGCGTGTAAGAAGGTATATAAGAATGGAAAGCAAAACGGGAAGCATGGAAACAATGCGTGCCTACAAGTTCAGGGTATATCCCGACACGAAGAGGCAGAAGGCAATAGACGACGCTATTTCCATGTCCCAAAGGCTTTACAACAAACTTCTTGGGAAGACGATAGAAGCGCACAAATCAAATCCCAATTCAAAAATATCGCAGAGAACAATAAACCAATTCCTCAATGAAATAATAAAGGAGGACAAGGAATATCTGCAACTCTACGCACACGTAAGGGTGGACATACGCAACAGGCTTCTGAAGACATACCGGAACTTCTTCATGAGATGCCAGCAGAAGAAGTCAGGTGCAAAGATAAAGGCAGGATTTCCAAGATTCAAATCAAAGGACAAATTCAACTCAATAACGCACATAGAGAACAACGGTTCGTTCAGGATAGAAAAAGGAAGGCTGAGAGTATCAAAGATAGGAACTATGAAGATAGAACAGCACAGGAACATCATAGGAAACGTAAAGACGATGACGATAAAGAGGGAAGGCAGGGAATACTATGCAGTATTCACCGCAGAGCAGATAATAAACCAACCAGAGGTAAAGGACACGAAT
>JAJZKP010000018.1 GCA_021804105.1 Microcaldota archaeon
CAATAAACATACTCAAAAGAGCTAGGGAGGGACACTCCCAAAGTCACGCTCAGGGAGAGAGTGTAAGACCTCAACAGGAGGCATCTCTCGAAGAACTGAGAACATACCCTGCAAACGCAGGGGAAGCTCCTAATCTTTAGTTAGGAGAGGATGTCACTCTTGAGTAAATGCATAAATAGCACGGCTTCTATCTCACGCTATTATGCACAGGAGCACCACAGCAACGCAACTCACGGAAAACAAAGTAAGATTATTGCTTACTGCAGCAGAGAGACTCAGCCCAGAACTCTACAAACTTCCAGGAGTTGTTACAGTCGGAGTACTTAATGATTCAATGTTAGTTGTAAGATTGCGCCATGTGGAAAAACACCCAGAGGTACTGGATATTGCTATCAAAGCGTTGGAGGAAACAGGGCACCCATATAAAATACAGGATGTGACGAAGATAGACAATGCCAAGATATTGCGCCAGGGCTAATGCACTTCTTTTATCAACGCGTCGTATAACCGCGCCAGTTTGCCGAGACTCTTCCTAGAAACCCACTCGTTCTGCGCATGTATATTTCCACCTGCAGGGCCTATGGTAACGACCGGCATTTTTAGTGAATTGAAAAGCACGTTGTCGTCAGCAACGGAGCTGCCATAATTCAGCCTGGGCTCTCCTACTGTGCTTTTAACCACCCCAAGTATCTTTCTTATGGTCTTGTTCTTGGTGTCGTTGAGATATGGCTCTATGTATGGCGTTTCCCTCTTCTTCACGTATACTGTTACGCGCGTAAGCTTATGGAGTCTACCCTTGGCATACATATCGCCTATTAGCGTTTCCACCCTCTGTCTTGCATCAGCAACTGTACTTGGCGGAACGAGCTGTATATCAAGCTCCATATGTGCTGAATCAGGAACCGACAGGCTTGTCGCTCTGCCTTCCAGTCTGCTGACAAATATGCCTTCTCTGCCAAGTCTTCTGTTGTATACAAGTCTGAATTTCCTTACCGACTCAGCTATCTTAGCAGCTTCATCTATGGCATTTATGCCTCGTTGCGCATTTGCACCATGTGATGCAAGCCCCCCGATATCCAGTGCTATTACTGTCCTCCCCCGCCTACCTATAGTGACTACATTAGCGCCTCCTGTGTAATGCTTAGAATCTCCAGGTTCGCACGATAAAGCGAAGAGCACATTCCTGAACCAGTTTCGTTTCTCAATAACTGCTTTCCATACTCCTTCTGATATGTTCTCCTCCCCTACACATAAAAGAAGTTTTATCCTTCTGTCAGTATCTAAAGTTATTGCATTTAGTATTGCAGAGATCCCTCCTTTCATATCACAACTTCCAAGCCCGTAAAGTTTGTCGTTGTCCCTTGTAAGCTCAAGAGGATTGTTTCTCCAGTTTCCATACCTGGGAACTGTATCCATGTGCCCATAAAACATTATCGGCTTAGACTTGTTTCCGCGCTCTGCTAAAATATTAAACCTATTCCTCGACAGATATTGACGCTGGGTTGTAAAACCGTATTTATCCAAGTATGATTCTATGAACTGCCCTATCCTTCCTTCGTTAGGGAAAGCGGAATCTATCCTAACAAGGTGCTTCAATATTTGTTCTATCTGCATAATTTCACATTAAAGGCTAGTCTCTTAAGGCAACGCGTATAACGTCAAGGTCCTGCCTTGTTAGATAATTTACAACTAGCGTCTCGTAGTCTTCACCTACCTTTGCATGGTAAGGCAGCATCCCAAACGGAACTCCGGTCCTTCCGTTCACGTCAAACACACTGAGATCGAAGTGCCTTCCTTGCGTTGCAGCTACATTAAGCGTCGGTGCCGTTATCACAGTTTCTGCGTAGACTACGTTGAGGCCCATTGCTCTGTGATTCTCGCTTATATGTCTGAGAAGCTCCGAAGAAACTGCAGAATAAACCCCGTTATTCTGGAACTGTTCCAGTACAGTGCTATCTGTTATCTCAAGTATCCTGAGAGCTTGCCCTGTATCAAGATTTATTGTTGCCACTTCACCGACAGTTATTCCTGCTGGCTGCCCGTTTTTATATGCAGCAACTACTATATTGGCTTCGTTGTCAACGATCCGCAGCACTGCCTCTGGGGTTTTATATCCATGATTGCCTAGCAGCGCCACAAATGACTCCGGGTTGGCTTCCACATCTCCTCGTGTGATCCTGCCGGTAGTGACATCTTCAGCCCTTCTCCGCAGGGCCATCGGGTTGAAACTCTTCTCCTTCGCCTTGTTTATCACATCAAAGTAATCCATTACTTTGTCCCTAGGTGGCAGCCCCTGCCTTTCTCCATTTCTCCCCGACTTGTTGTGTCCCTGGTAGACTATGGAGAAGCCAGAAAGTCCATCCCCCTGAAGAGGTATTCTAGCCTCGACATGTCTGAGCTCATGTATTAAATCGTCCCTAACCACTGCTCTTATGCTTAACCTAGTATAATCATCACTATCACTAACTACACGCATTCCCTCAAAGAAAAGCCTGTCCAAGTCGCAGGTCCTTTCTGGACTATCCACTACCTCAGGTATGAAGCCTTTCAGCCTCTCTGCAGGTGTAGGAGATATCTGCCCTATCGGCCCTTGACTTGTCTTGATCATCTCGTTTACAAAGTAGTCATTGAAAGTTCCTAACCTTGCAATTCGTGGTCTAATGGTATTCATTTTCATCCGCTTGCCAGTGCTACTATAACAATGAATACCCAGATATATATAGACTATGTTACTGAGGTAACAAAAGTGTTATAAGTCTATTGGTGGTATATATAACAGAGAGGTGAGGTCTTTTTGGTAACTGTGTCACATGTTGTAACAAGGGTACTGGAGGACATGCCCTTCCTGGAAGAGGCCCTCATCAGAGACATAATAAACTACGCATATCTTGCTGAAATGATCAAGCCCCAAGTTGAGCAGGAGATGAGGAAGCAGGTCAAGCGCGCAGCGATAGTTATGGCCATAAGAAGATTCAGGGAGACGCTCAAGAGCGGCTCTGTAGAGGCGCTTCGCGTGGACTTCAAGGAGAGCGACATTACTGTAAGGTCAGGCATATTCGAGATAACTGTTGTAAAGGACAGGAATACTATAGAACACATGCAGAGGCTCTATGACATGGTGGATGTGCAGAAAGGCGACCTCCTTACAATAACCCAGGGCCTTTATGAGATAACGATCCTCTCCAACTCGAAGTACAAGCCAGAGGTCCAGAAGCTCTTCGCTAAAGACCAAACGCTCCGGGTTATCGACGGACTCTCATCGTTGATGGTAAAGGTTTCTATCGAAGCTGCTGATGCTGTGGGCCTGCTCTACATGCTAGTCAAGGCGCTGAGCTGGAATAACATAAACATAGTGGAAGTTGTCTCTACCCTTACGGAGGAGATCTTCATTATCAAAGAGGATGATACGGCAGTTGCATTCAATGCTATCAAAGGTCTTGTTAAAGAGAGCAGGTAACTACTCCATATCCTTCTCATTCCATGTCTTTGCGTTTCCCTTCCTTCTTTTTGGGATGTAAGTATATTCGTGACCCCACGGGTCCTTTGTCTTGACCTTGGTCGGCCGTACCTTCGTATACTTTGAGAGCGAGAACTCGTCTTTGGCCGGTTCTTCCGTTAACATCGGTCCCTGCCGCACGGCATACTTTGGTTCCTTGTCTGCTTTCTCTATTGTTATGCACGATACGGGGCATTCCTCCTGGCAGATCATGCAGCCTATGCACTTTGCAACCTGGATGGGATACTCGGTCATCGAGAGCTGCACAGGCTCCTCGGTCTTGTTATCTTCGGGGTTGGCATGCCTGGGCCTTGTAAAGTCGAGCGTGTTGACCGGGCACACATCCCCGCATATTCCGCAGGATATGCAGATGTTGTTCTTGAATGTAAATTGGAAAGGAACAGACTCACCCGGATTTCTGCTGGCCCTGCTGAGGTTGCTGCGGAGGCTGCACCTCCTTGACTACGGGTTGTGGCTTAGGCTCTATGAATCTGTTGAATATGCCTCCTTTGAATGATGACAATATTGCAATCAAGCCCATCAGCATAAGCAATGTAAAGCATACGTAAAAACTGTATATCGACAGTGCCGGATTTGTCTGGGAATTAAATGTAGCATAGAAGTATCCCCAGATGTTGCTTGTAGAAGTAGAGACTGTAGGTGGCAGCTTTGCCAGTTGAACTGCAGACTCGGTTACAAAGACAACTCCGACTATATATAACAATGATCCTATTACAACAGCTATAGTTACGACACTATTCCAGAATGCTTCTTCGTCAGTATCCTTAATAAGCATGATAAGCAGCGCTAATGCAAAGAAGACTATTGCAAGAGGGGCAAATGGTACTGCTATTGGAAAATCCTGGTAGATGCCTGGCCAGAATAGCATAACGCCAAGGAATACAACAAGGAAGATGCTTGCATCGCGTAGGATTATGAAGATAAGCCACCACACATCGGCAGCGACTCTAAGCGTGAACTTCTTGAGTATCCTCAGGAAATAGGTCCTTGCGATTTGAATGGAGAGGGCCAAGACAGTAAGCATTGTCAGCAATATTTCAACTGTATTCTCGGTATATGTAGCCGCTGTTGCAACTACCTGGCTCGAGTTCAACGCCTGGACAGTGACAATGGACTGCTGTAAAATTACGCTATCTGCCCCAAATAACATGCATATGCCCGAATATGTAAACAGCATAAAGATTATTAAGTTATCACGGCAGATGGCAGGAACTCGATCAGATATATCCTTTAGACCTTAACAATTCCGCATTGAGCAAGGCGGCACCAGCGGCTCCCCTTACAAGGTTATGCCCGAGCACCGTGAATTTGTAATCAAGGATATTGCACTTCCTGAGCCTTCCAACACTGACAGCCATACCCTTTTCCAGGTTCGCATCCAGTCTCGGCTGTGGTCTGTCATGCTCTGTATGGTAAATAATCGGATGCTCCGGCGAGGTTGGAAGTTTAAGGCTCTTCAGGGGGTTGAAATCTTTCCATGCGGAGAGTATCTCATCCTCACCTGCCCTTCTCGAGAGTTCTACACTTATTGCCTCAGTATGTCCATGCCTGACTGCAACTCTGTTGCACTGTGCGCTTATTCTGAATCTTGCTTCATCAACCCTCCCGTTTCTCACTGCCCCAAATATCTTTAATGGCTCTGATTCCATCTTTTCCTCTTCGTCTATGATATGCGGAAGCACATTGTCTATAATGTCCATAGAGGAAACACCAGGATATCCTGCACCGCTGAGCGCCTGCATGGTTGTAACTGTCACTTTCTCCACCCCGAATGTGTCAAAAAGAGGCTTCAATGCAATAGACATCTCGATTGTGGAGCAGTTGGGATCCGTCACTATGAATCCCTTCCATTTCCTGAGTTTCTGCTGTGTCTTTATCATATCTATGTGGTCTGCGTTTATCTCTGGTATAAGAAGCGGCACATCAGCATCCATCCTGTGGTTCTTTGCGTTGCTCGAGACTCCGTAGCCTGCCTTTGCAAAATTCTCTTCTATCTCAAGCGCAACGCTGGAATCAAGAGCGGAGAAGACAAACTTGCAGTCGAGCCTGGGCAGGCATTCCTTAAGCTTCAGCCTGCGCGCATATACTGGCATCTCAGGCGAGATATTCCATCTGCCATGCATTGCCTCTTCATAGCTCTTGCCCGCAGACCTTTCCGAAGCCGCAAGCTCCACTAACTCAAACCACGGATGGTTGTCGAGAAGCTGAACCAGCGTTTGCCCTACCATCCCAGTAGCACCTAAAACGCCTACGGGTATTTTTTTCATCTATACACCAAAAAACTCCTTGTGAAGCTTCCTAATCGCATCCTTTGCATACTCCTCCTTTACTACAAAGCTTTGGCTTGTCTCAGAGCCTCCGCATTCTATCATTTCTATTGGCATGTCCCCGACCGCTGCAAGCATTCGCTGCGCTATCCCAGGTATAGATGCCACTGCCTTGCCAACTATAGAGACCTTCGCAAGCCCATGTATAACCTCTGCTGTGCCAAGCTTTCTCAGCTCCTCAGCAGCCCCGCCAGCATTGGCGTTGCGCACGTCATTAAACAGGATCATCACATCTGCCTTCGACACTGCTATGAGCTCTGGTGATACTCCATGTTTCTGCAGGGCTTCAGATACCGACTTGTAAACCCCATTCATAAATATGAGCCTTGGATTGTTGACCTTAATGATGCACATTCTTTCCTTATGGGTTATCGACGCAACTCGCCTTTCCCATTTTATATCCCTAGTTATCAAAGTGCCTTTTTGTTTCGGTAGCATAGTATTGAGTATCCTGACGGTTATATTGTTCTCCACTGCCGGGAGTATGCCTTTTAGATGAAGTGTGGGCGAGCCGAGGAACTCAAGTTCTGATTCTTCATCATACGATATGTTGCTCAGATTCTGCGCTTTCTCAACTATCCTTGGATCAGCGGTCATTATTCCATTAACATTGGTCCAGATCTGTATCTCATCTGCCTTTACTGCTGCGCCTATTATCGATCCTGTGTAATCGCTGCCACCTCTGCCCAGGGTAGTTATATTTCCTTTCCTGTCCTTGCCTATGAAGCCTGTGACAACCGGAATGCAGTCCTTTCTGGAGAAGCTCTTACGTATCCTTGTGTATGCTTCAGGAAGAATGTCTGCGAATCCGAAATTGGAGTCTGTTATCATACCTATGTCATAGGCATCGTAGGCTTTGGCGTTCATACCTGCCTTCTGCATACATCCTGCGACTATGCGTGCCGAGAGGCGTTCCCCAAAAGAGACCATGCTGTCAAGCGTCTTGGGCGTAAGGTCCTCAACAACATTGATCCCGTTTACAAGCTCGCCAAGCTGCTTTATCTCTGCAGATATAATAGACGGGTCTAATCCCAGTTTCTCCATTATATCATAATGCTTTCTAATCAACGCATCAAGGTTTCCGTTCGTATCCTTTCCAGAAGCTACGCTATTTGCAAGTTCTATAAGACTGTCAGTCGCTCCAGAGAGCGCAGAGACCACCACGATGGGATCGCTTCTTATCTGCGATTTCACGATCCCGGCAACCTTCTTGATCATTTCAGCGTTGCCGACGGAGCTTCCTCCGAACTTCATCACGATCATTAGATCCGTGCCTTATCAAGGTAGAGATTAAATCAAAATGTATAAATTCTTTTGTTTATCATTTGAGCAGCATATTCCCTATAACCGGAGTTCGTGGCTAGGCTGTTCTACAAAGTCTACCTCGTCAAATAGCACAAAATTCTCCGGCGATATCTTATACATGCGAAGCATAGTCTTGTTTGATTGCATGTCTTGCAGGCTTACCCTTTCTGATACTATTGGAAATCTCTTGCAGTATTGGCTATACGCTTTGTCTAACGCCGTCCCTTTCGCCTCTATTGCCGTGCCCTGGAATGAAAGCCCACGCACCGCATTGCCGGGCTTTGCGTGTCTGGGATCCACTATGCTTCCAGCTATCCTGTTGTCCCTGCCTATATCCCTACTGTGCTCCCTGTCGCTTCTTGACACGAAATACAGATTTAAGTCTGTATCATAGCTGAACCAGACTGTAGCGACTCTTGGTTTGCCTCCCGAAAGCGTCGCCACCTGCATCACGCCTGTATGCTGCAATATATCCTCGATAAGCCCTTTTACTATATCTGCATCATGTTCCACGTTCTCACCATATGCACTAATACATTCCACGCGCATACGTATAATCCTTCATGTTATCACCATAACATGTACAAACCAATAAATAATATAAGAAGAAAATATACGTGCAAGGCTAGACCAGGTATATTTAATCGCAAGTAAACTGTTGACCGGCAGGCGCAATCCCTAATGGAAGGTGCAGCGCGGAAAATGAGAGAAGCTATGAGAAGGGCCTAAGCCGGGAGTCGAACCCGGTCTAAGTGGTTGATGCTGAGATTCTAAATCACTCAAAGTTATATATTTATATAACTTTGGCTTATCATACAACTATGGACATTCCTATAGAGGACATGCTTACAGGGAAGCGGCTTGATGTCGCAAGGATGCAGGATGCAGTGATTGCACTGATATACGACTACGTCCAGCCTGACGCGGTCTTGTACGGTGGGACGGCAGTGTGGAGATGCTATGGAGGAGGCAGGTTCTCCGAGGACATAGACATATATGTGAATAGAGCGTTTGCGAAGAATCTGATCGCATATTTGAAGAAGAACGGCATGAACGTAATATGGAAGGACAAGGAATTGCCCTTGCACATGCGCGTATCTGACGGCAAGACAGATGTGCTGCTGGAGGCAAGTGTTGGCAGATTCGAGAGCGAGATCTCTCAATATGTGAAGGTAGATGGCTCATCCATGACTATATCGGCCCTACAGCCGTCAGAGCTTTTTATCAGGAAGATGGAAGCGTATGAAGGGAGGAGATACATAAGGGATATGTACGACCTGGTCCACCTGACAAATTACGTAAACAAAAACGATTATTATGTCACGTCGAGATTGAAGCCGTTTCTCGCAAAAATAAAAAAACCGGTTGATGAAAGAATATTACGCTCGCTGATTTACAAGGGCCAGAAAGATGTTTCCTTTGCGAAGATGCTGGACTACCTTAAGAGATGGTCAGATGATGTATGACAGTGATTTTAGGAAATACTTCTCAAAGACACAAATCTTCTCTTTCAAGGACGCGCAGCGGTTCCTTAACAAGATGGGTGCATCCAATGCTTATGTGAAGGTCTTTATCCACAACCAGATGAAGAGGCATGGACTCAAGAAGGTCGGAAAAGGCAGGTACACATTTTCCAACAATGACGCGATAGTGGGTTTTGCATTCGGTCCGTTCTATTACGGCATGGAGTATGCCCTTACCATACACAAGCTATGGACTCAGATGGCGAATCCAGTCGTAGTAACGACCACGAAGGCAGTGCCAGGCATAAGGGATTCTATGGGGAACACAATCGTTGTAAGGCGCATATCCGAAAGAATGTTTTTTGGAATCGAGTGGGTTGATTATAACGGGGTCTTTGTTCCAGTATCGGATGCTGAGAAGACTCTCATCGACTTTGCCTATTACAGGATTGCATTGAATAAAGAGGACTTGAAGAACCTGATTAACGCATGTGATAAAAAGAAGCTTGCCAAATACGCAAAACGCTGCAGTAGCAGAGTTAGACTCGCCATTGAAAGACTAGAACGGGCCTAAGCCGGGAGTCGAACCCGGTCCAAGGGATCCACAGTCCCCTATGCAAGCCGTTACACCACTAAGGCCATTACTTATAGAGCAGGATTAGCTTCTCTATTAATCTTTATATCGCTGATGGTATATATTGATTAGCCCTCGTGATTATAATGCTCCCTATTGGTACCGCTGCCGCCATTATCGCCATAACTCTCTGGACCATAGCGAGCACCATTTCAAAGAAGATAAGCAGGGGCCTGGGCGCAAATCTTGTAACATTCCTATACCTTGCAGTGAGCATAGTGCCTATAGCAATAGGCACCGTTGCAATCGGAACGTATTCTATTTCCACGGCAGGAGCACTCCTAGCTGCTCTTGCCGGACTATTCCTGAGCCTCGGTTTCATATCTACGTTTAAGGCCCTGACCACAGAGCATCTATCAAGCGTTATAGCAGTGAGCGAGATATACCCTGTAGTGTTCGTACTCTTTGGAATTCTCGTTCTGGGTCAGACGATCAACGAGATCCAGCTTGTAAGCATGGTCGTGATATTTGCCGGTGCTGCAATGATAATAACTACTGAGAAACTGAGGCTGAACAAAATGATGATCCCGGCAGTCGTAGGTGCAGTGTCATGGACCATATACTGGATAATCATGACATATTCGATACACAGTGCAGGCACTTTCGCTCTCCCAATACTTATATCTCGGGTCGTGGGTATACCATTTGCGATAATCTTCCTTCTAATAAATAGGAATGCGGTATCGGAACTCAAGCTCCTGGGAAAGAAGATCAAGGCCAGCAGAATGGTTATGGTCATGGTCGCGCTCACCATAATAGCATCGTTCTCAGATGCTGTGGGCGATACCGTATTTGGTATAACCATAGGGAGTTCTGTGCTAGTCATAGGCGCTGCGCTTGTTGCCCTTCAACCGATGGTCGTCTCCTTCTTCGGATTCCTTTTCTACAAAGAGAAACTTACCAAGGTACAATTCCTTGGACTTGCCACCATGTTTGCCGGCGCCTTCGTTCTCAGCGTACTCTAGCCAAGATGCAAGTGCCCTATTTTCTAGTAACGGAAATGTCTCGTCAGTGCATGGCCCTGCCTGACAGATCGAGAATCCTGACAACATGGTCATGTAACTAATATTTATAGCGCCGGTAGCATATACACTATTCTCGTGATAGATTGGTACTTCTAGGAGTGGCAGCTGCCATAGTTGCCGTCATGTTCTGGATAATATCAAACGGCATCTCCAAGAGGATGGTAAGGGGCCTCGGCACGCATACCGTAACCCTCTTCATGGTTGTACTGGGGATCATCCCAGCGCTCGCCGCCACGCTACTTATAGGCACATATTCCCTGCCCATGGACAGCCTGTTGCTTTCCCTTGCCGCAGGCCTTGCCCTGCCCATCGGATTTGCACTTGGATACATAGCTCTGCGCACGGAGAAGCTTAGCAATGTTGCCCCTCTTGGAGAAGTCCAGCCTGCCGCCTTCGTAATATTCGGTATCGCGGTGCTAGGCGAAGCCATTAGCGTGCTACAGACAGTTAGCATAATAGCTGTTTTTGCCGGCGCCTTCCTGATACTTATCACGGAAAGACTCAGGCTGAACCGCAGGCTTATTCCGGCCTTGCTGTCCAATGCATGCTGGATAGCGTACTGGCTGGCAATGACCTATGCCGTCAGGTGGGGCCACACCTACGCGCTTCCGATTCTGCTCTCCAGGATCACCGCAGTTGCAGGCGCTGCAGTATACTTTGCAAGCGATAGGCTCTCTGTAATAAACATGCGCTGGGCGGCAGGCAAGATGAAGAA
The DNA here is from genome assembly GCA_021804105.1 of Microcaldota archaeon. GTDB lineage: Archaea > Micrarchaeota > Micrarchaeia > Micrarchaeales > CABMGC01 > JAKAVK01. The sequence continues at coordinate 10,987 of JAJZKP010000018.1, forward strand.
GAACCGCACATTCCTCATCCTGATAATACTTGCAACCATAGCTGCGCTTGCCGATGCTACTGGAGACACGATCTTCGGGATAACGCTAAATACCAATGTGCTTGCCCTTGGCGGTGCGATGCTTGCCCTCTCACCGATGTTCATCGCATTCTGCGGTTTCCTGCTTTACAGGGAGAAGCTGACCGGGATGCAGCTGCTCGGACTCTGCATAATGGTCATAGGCGCTGTATCCCTGAGCGTACTATAAGCCCCTGAGATAATAATAAATAGGCATGATGGCAAAGGAGATAGTAAGGCGGAGTAGCTCAGCCTGGTTAGAGCGCTAGACTCATAGGCACTGCTTTATGAGTGAGGAGCTTCTTGCGATGACTGCTAAGAAATCTAGAGGTCGGGTGTTCAAATCTCCCCTCCGCCA
>JAJZKP010000019.1 GCA_021804105.1 Microcaldota archaeon
CTCTGCCCCTCCATCAATATACTGCCTTTTGCAAGGGTCTTGTATAGGTTGTAATGCAGGGCCTCCACCCTGTAGAAATATTTCTCCTTATTAAGCCTGTGTTTTGTATCCCCGTCCGTAGCCTGGCACCCCATTGAACAGTTTATATGCTTGCATTGAGTTTATTAATCGTATGCCTTTCTGGAGAAAGAGGAGCCATAGCAGCGGCGTGGACAACTACAGGCAGGTAGAACGGCTGCTGAAGCGCGGCAGGGAGATATACATAGTCTCGCCTTACATGGACCCCTACTATGCCTCAATTATAAGGAAATATGCTAACAGGAAGCGGTTCTACATAATCTCATCGTCGCTGGATGCAAAGGCAAGGAGGATCCTCGAATCCAGGGGCTCGTGGCTCAGCGTCATTATATTCGCGCTCTTTGTAGTTGCGATTTCCATAGCGCTTCTTGCGCTATCGCTTCTTAGCATGGCGATAGTAATGATAGCTGCGCTAGCCATAGCGGCCAGGATAGTGGTATTCAAAGCATTCGCGAGGAACAGGATCCGCCTAAAGGTTCCCGGAAGATTTGTTCACGCAAAGATGTACATATCTGAACGCATGGCAATAAGCGGGTCGGCTAACCTCACTTACAAGGGCATGCACAGCAACGTAGAGCACATTGACATAGCGTATGACCCGAAGGAGATACTGGAGTTTAAGAAGGAGTTCTGGAGGATCTGGAATTCCTAGCAGTTGTGTTAACGCTGCATTAAGATTGCATGTTGGTCGCATGTTGCGCAAGCATCAGTCAAGGCAGTATATTGATGGAGGGGCAGAGGCTCAAGAATCGAATGTGACAACAACAAAGTCACTGCTCTATTCTCTTTATTACCCCTGACGCAAAGAGCCTCGGGAACTGGGAGCGCAGCAGGAGGATCTTGTCGCCAGGCATGAGAGGCAGGGGCTTTTCAAGCGTAAACTCGACATCGTCTCCGAGGCGTATCTTGGCATTCGTGTGCGAGAAGTTTGAGACCAGCAGGTATTGCGCGTTGTCTACCATCTTCTCGTTTGCAATGCCGCTAGTGCCAATGGTTGCATAGACCTTCTTTGCGTTTGATATCTGCACTGACGAGAATATATCCCCTTTCTCTATCTCGCCGTGCTCCATCCCCTTTATCGCTATCCCGACCCTCGTGCCTGGCGGGGCCTCTTTTACATCTATGTCCTGGCTCTGCATCGACCTGACAGTTATGCTTTTTCCAGAGTTATGACGCAAGGTATCATGCACCTTTACTGTTCCGGAGATCACCACCCCAAGAACCACCGTGCCTATTCCAGTTACCGGGAAGGCCTTGTCTATGTCTACCCTTACAGTAGGATCGGCCTTTTCCGTCCTGTATGCAAGTATCCTATCCACCAATTCCTCCTTTCCCACGATGTCGTAGTCCTTGAGAAGGCCCCCCGCAAGGAATTTGCTTACGTCATTCTCGTTTGTCAGGAGAACCTTTTTGCCGAGGAGAGATGCTGCCACAAGGGCCTCGCCCAGCTCCTTTCCTACATCTGCAGTGCTTATCACTATCATGTCTGATACAAGCATTGATTCCGCAAGGCCGTATGGCTTCTCAAGCGCATTAGTCGGATATAGCGTGACTATGACGTCTTCCCCGATTTTCCTGTTGAAGAAGCTTATGCCGTTGACTGAGCCTTTCTTTCCAATAAGCGATGCGAGTTCCTCATTGAGCGGCACAGATACGATTCTGTTCATGTTTTCACCTATTTGAATGATATTTCCAGCGTGCCTGCATAGCTGAAATCCGGGGCCTTTATGTAAAGGCTTATTATATAGCTGTCCTTCCTGTCGAGCTTGAACGGCGTCTTAGGATCGACGTTGATAAGCTCGAAGGGCTTTGAGACCTCTATGCTGTTTACCGCATCGCCGTAGCTGAGCACCTTGTAGAGCTGGATGTTCTTCCTGAAAAGCTGGCCCTTCTGCATCCCAGTAGTCATCGATGAGTCCTCAAGCGCTATTGTAACGCCCTTGGCCGCAAGCAGTATCTTGTCTATGCTCATTGCTATTGTCTCCTTCGACTCGTTGCCGAAGTTTATTGTCAGCGGGCCCTCATATGTAACGTCTGGTGCCCTTATCCTCAGCTTGAATACTACCTTCTCCATGAAGCCTATCTCAAGCGGAAGCTTGGGTGAGCAGTCCAGAAGCTCGAAGGGCTTTGAGACTTCTACCTTGGCCAGCGAGAGCTTTGGCCCCTTGAGCATGTCGGGAAGGAGGTCGCTTCCGATCTTATTCTGGAAAGGTATGCTGAGCTCGAAGACGCGTTCGTTTACGGACTTTCCGCCTATGCTGTGCATCTCCCCCATGAACTTGAGGTTTACACTAGTTATAGTAACTTTCGGAACCGCCTTTGTCCTTTTAAGTATGTCAAGAATAGAGATCCGCTCACCTTATAGGATTCCTTACTTCTAGTTCTGCATAAACTAATATATAGCTTCTAGTTCAAGGGTGATAAGGGTATTATGATGCTTAAGGAAGGAGACATGGCGCCGGATTTTCAGCTCGAGGGCACTGATGGAAAGATGCACACGCTAAAAGAATTCAGGGGAAAGTACCTGGTTCTTTACTTCTATCCGAAGGACGACACGCCCGGATGCACGACAGAGGCGAAGGGCTTCACTGCCAGCCTCGACGAAATACGGAAAAGGGGCGCGGATGTGGTCGGTGTCAGCAAGGATGACTTACAGTCTCATGGCAAGTTCTGCTCCAAGTACGGGCTGAAGCTTCTTCTTCTTTCGGATCCCACCAGCGCCATGATAAAGTCTTACGACGCGCACGGCGACCTAGGCATCTTTGGCATGGGCACGCTAAGGAAGACGTATATAATAGACAAGGACGGGAAGATAGCCAAGATATATCCAAAGGTCAAGCCGGATGGCCACGAGAAGGAGGTCCTCGAGTTCCTCTCTGCATAGAATAATCATTTGCGTGGCAGTATTATCTTGCAAAGTTCCCTTACCCTCTCAGTGGCAAAGGGGGATGCTATGGGGCGCAGGGAAGCCTTCATCAATGGCAGGTCAAGCTCGCTGTCCCCTATAACCTGGCAGTCTCTGACCCTAAGGCCGTATGCATTGAGCATCTGTTCTGCTGCGTCAAGCTTCTCTGCACCGCTGGTTATCTCACTCCTGAAACCGATGAGCACGCCGGGACCATTGAATAGCTCTACGTTGCTCCTGAAGTCTGTTAGTGGTATATTGAATAGGCCGCTTCTGGCAAACATGGCTGCGGATGTGCCGCTGGCTGTGACGAGGAAGACAGGATTGCCCTTGTAAAGCTCTGCAGAGACAATGTTGCATACGGAACCGACGGCGTTGTTTCTTATATAATTTGCGGCAAACCTTGACAAATCATCCCTCCTTGCGATGCCGGAAGAAGCAAGCATCTGGTAGAGCAGTTCCTGCCCCATAAGTTTTCCTTCTATGCCGCTGTATTTCCTGAGCACCTTTGATATCCCCCTCTCGGCAGCCATAACGTTTATTACCGAACTGAAGTGCAGCCGCCTGAGTTCTTGCAGAATAAGGGATGCGCCTATTCCGGCTATTGCACCGCCTTTCCATAATGTGTTGTCGCCATCCACAATAGTGGCCCGTACTGATGCCATATGACTCAATACCAAATTTTCCTTAACCTTATTTAAAGTATATCTAAGCTTTTGAGAGCGTGTGCTGTCCTAGTAGTATTTATGGGTTTTCTACCTGGCCAGGCGGGGCGATATTGTATTTTCTGCCCCTCCAGCTGATCGTGGATATGCCATTTGCAATTAGCAGATTGGAAAGGTACATAAATGGCATAATTGGCACTATCAGGAGCAGTTCCAGGTAGGCCTTGCCCGACCTCGCGTAAGTCTTCCAATAGCTGCGTATAAGATGCAAGAAGAATACAAGGAATAAAGGTGAGGCAACGATTGAGAGCACTATGGCAGATACAAAAAGGACGATCTCTGCAGAATAATAGACCACGCCAAGGTAGAGGTTTTTCCTGTACCCGAGCAATGTAAGGGCCGTCTGCCTGTTTGCCCATTCCGTAAACTTGCCGAAATTGTCATCTGAGTTGACCCTGGGCCGGGAATTCTTTGTATATGCTATGCTGAGCCGTTTCCGCTTCGCCGCCATTGTCAGGCATATGTCATCCGAGACTCCGTACTCTGTGCGCGTGGCGAGGTTTATGAACCACCTGTCAACCAGGCTTCTCCTGAAAGCCAGTGAGCCACCCCATCCGAACCTGGATGACTCCTCCTCAAGCAGGCTCTCGCCTACAAATCCCCACACCATTTTGACTTTGCTCCAAAACCCCCCAAGCGGGTTGAAATACGGGAACATTGTTGATATGCCAACCTTGCCGTCTCGCATTGGAGCCATTAGATTAGCCAGCCAGAACCCATCCACTTCAATGTCGGAATCTGCGATCACGTAAAGCCCGTAATTACTGAAACGCTTAACTGCTGCAAGTATCGCAGCTACCTTGCCGCTGCTCTTGCCTCTTGGGCCCCCTGCAACCATGTAATCGAGTCCCGCCCTCTTTATAGCAGGTATTGACTTGTCTTCTGGGCCATCAACCACGGCAATAACCTTGAATTTACCGTATTTCTGGCGCTTTATAGACTCAAGGTCCTTTTCTAGAGTTAGGTCCACGCCCCTGCACGGTATTATTACAAGGACATTTGGCATATAACCTGGTCTTGCTTTATTGAGCGTAGTCTTCCTGAATGCTGATCGCAGGTCAAGAGACAGCAGGAAGACGAATACGATAAATGAGAAGGCTATGTAAACAGGGAGAAGAACGTCCACATTATCATTGCTTTTGCTCTCAATACATTTTTAAGCATGTGTCGGGATATCTAAATGATGTACAGCAGCTTCCTGACAATCATAGTGCCTTCAATAATTGCATTTGCCGTAACTGCGGTGGGCACACGGTTCCTTATGGGATATCTGTATGGTGCAGGTGTTGTCGGAGAGGACAGGAACAAGGGCAAGCCAACCCTTCTTGCGAGCAGCGGCGGCCTCGCAGTCTCGTTTGGCATAATAGTAGGGGTGCTGGTGTATGCTTTCGGAGCCACATTTGTATTCGTCCCTGTGACCCAGGCGCTTTCCACACTCCTTGCAGTTGCACTCTCCATAACTCTAATATCGTTCATCGGCTTCCTCGATGACATTAATGTGAAACCGCAGAGGGTCGCAAGCACCGGTAGGAAGGATATAAGGAAAGGGCTCAAGCAATGGCAGAAGCCGCTGCTCACGTTCGTCGGGGCACTGCCCTTGATGGCGATAAACGCAGGAGTTAGCAGCGTTGACATACCATTCGTAGGTATGGTACACCTTGGGCTTCTTTATCCGCTAATAGTTATACCGCTTGCCGTGATCTTTGTATCCAACGCATTCAACCTCCTTGGGGGATTTGACGGCCTTCAGCCGATGACCTCTCTGATAGCTAGCGGAGGGCTCTTCCTCTACTGCCTTCTTTATGGAGGGTACATAGGCACCCTCGTTGCGGCCCTGCTGTTCGCCGCAATACTGGCATTCCTGCCCTTCAATTTATACAGGGCAAGAATACTCCCTGGTGACAGCTTCACTTATGCAGTAGGTGCAGGCCTCGTTGCGGTAATGGTCACGGGACAGGCGGAGGCGTTTGGCCTGATAGTTTTCATACCGTGGATAATAGAGTTCTTCCTTCATCTTAGGAAGAGGTTTCATGTCAATGACCTTGGAGTGCGGCAGAAGGATGGGACATTCAAGGCGCCTTACGGAAACAAGGTCTACAGCCTGACTCATGCAGTCATGAATATTAAGAAGGCAACAGAGCAGGACGTGACGCTTTACATATCGCTGTTCGAGGCACTCTTCGTTGTACTTGCCTTCCTCCTGAAGTTCGCGGGGCTTCTCTGATATTCTGGCCACTCGGAATTCCCAGTAAGAAGTATATCTGAAGTGCGGATCAGTTTCTTCCTCCCTGCATGCTCGGCGTACCGCATCGCCTTATTAGTTATCTGCTCCGCAAGCTTCTCTATCTCCTTCTCAAGGCCGGTAACGGCATCCTCGGTTATCCTCTCAGCTCCGGCTTCACGTATGAATTGCTCAATATCATATAGACTGAATTTCCTGTTTCCCATGCAACACCACCACAACCTTTCCTTTCCGAAAAGAAGACAAAATATGATGGCTAACAAGCTTTAAAAGGATGTGCAAATCGCACGAATAGCGGCAGAGCATGAATGCAAGGCCATGATGTTTTACCCTATTACCAGATATATGATACGGCTTTTTTAACCTTTTTCTAGGGTTACGGCGCCTTTTCGAGAACGGTCGTGGCATTTTGTCAGTATCCTTTTCATATCCGTACTGGCTGGTGGCTGTTTAATTGTGTCTCATGGCCATCACCTCTAACACTCATTGAATATGCGAGCTCTTGTGGAAACGCTTGTCCACAGTTATATCAAGCGTACCATTTGAGAGATGAAACCTCACGCTTTGCGCATCCACTTCTGCAGGCATTGGAATGCTTTTGTAATATCCTGCGACAGCACGCTCCCTGTAGTAATATTTCCTGCCAGTATCGGTATCCTCTGAAGTAAGCACCGATATCGAGTATGTTCCCACATGCACCTGGATCTCGCTCTCATTGACGCCAGGCAGGTCCACCAGTATATGCATAGACCTGCCCTCGTCAATCATGTCCACTGCAGGGCTTTGGCGCAAGACACTGAACCTTAGGGATGGGAGGGTTAGTAGTCTCCCCAGGATATCATGCGCGTCTTGGCCTGGATTTTCCGTGCCAGATGTTCTGCACTGCAATTTCCCCACCTCTGATAATTGCAATGCAGCTTGCAACTACTTTAAGGGGGCAGTATTCGTTAGGATAGCTGGCGAACAGAAATGCATCTTGAAGTGCGTACAGTCTATGCATAATTTGTTGCGGCACAACGGATTGATGCCATAATAGGTGATTCCGAATTCCTTCACGTCCCTTATAAGTGTCTGGAAGGCCTGGCCACTGCGCGTGAGGGTATATGCAGGGCACCCTGGCTCGCGCTCATGCCGCTCGATCAGGCCAGCAGCACGGAGATCATCCAATTCCTTGCTAAGGTTGTGCGCTGTTATGCAAGATATGCGTTCCTGTAGGTAGTTGAAATGCAATTCAGAGTACTTTGACGAGAGGAAGAGTTCCATCAGGGGTATTGTCCATTTCTTTCCAAGCAGGTGCGCCAGCTGCAACGAACTTTGTATGTTTTTGCTATTTGCCATGCACTCAGCCTCTAATCGGCCAAAGAACCTTAGGATATCCTCTCTCTTTGCATATATACGCTTTTTGTTTATATCCATAGACTGAAGCCGGTGGAGCAGGTGTTTTATAGCTTAGCTGCAACAAACCCATAGATAGTGATATCTTATGGCAAATGAGAAGAATGAAATGCTGAAACGGCATGTTAAGGATCTCAAGATAGAGAAGGGAATGAGCGTTGGCAGGCTCGTCGAGAACATGGGCGGAATGGGAGGATTCTCGGCCCAGAACATGGTAACAGGGATAGATATAGTTAGGCGCATGCTTGCTGACAAGAACTCCTATAACTTTCTCTCCTTCCCGGCAGACATAATAGCTACTGGCCTTAGAGGCATGATTGCTGACTCGCTCGGGAGTTTTGATGCAGTAGTTACCACGTGCGGCACACTGGACCATGACCTTGCCAAGGCGCATGGGGGAAAGTACAGCCACGGCACATTCGACGTCGATGACAACAAGCTGCTCAAGATGAACATATACAGGCTCGGCAACATATTCATAGAGCGCGACGAGTACGGCCTTGCTGTAGAGGAGGAGTTCACAAGGATTATGGACGAGATCTACTCATCAAGGGATTATAAGGAGGAGTACGCAGGGTATGAATTACTGAGTGAATTCGGCAAGAGGATAAAGGACAAGCATTCAATACTCAGGCAGGCATACCTGCACAATGTACCCATATTTGTTCCTGGAATAGTTGACGGGGCGTTCGGCACGCAGCTGCTGCTATATTCGCAGAGGAAAAAGTTTAAGGTCAATGTGCTTAAGGACGAGAAAGCATTGAGTGACATTGCATTTGAGCACAAAATAACTGGCGCGCTGATGGTTGGGGGAGGCATAAGCAAGCACCACGTTATATGGTGGAACCAGTTCAAGGGCGGACTGGACTATGCAGTATATGTCACTACCGCAAGCCAGTACGACGGCAGCCTTTCCGGAGCGAGGCTGACAGAAGCAGTCTCGTGGGGGAAGGTCAAGGAAAAGGCTAAATATGCCACGATAGACGGCGATGCGACGATAATACTGCCGGTGATGTTCGCGGCTCTGGACGGGTGACTAAACGCAGGGAGAGGAGGAAGTAATTGATATAGTAGATCTGGAGAACAATGTAATAGGCGAGGCCCCGCGGAAAGGGATACACGGCAATGCAAACACTCCAATGCACAGGGCAGTCCACATATTCCTAATGGACTCGAGAGGCAGGCTCTGGATAGAGAAACGCGGGCCGAATGTAGATACATGCCCTCTATATTACGACTGTTCGGCTGCAGGGCATGTAGCCAAGGGAGAGACATACGAACAAGCGGCAGAGAGGGAAGTTGTTGAGGAGCTGGGCATAAAGGGATTGAAACTCGTGCGCGCGTTCGACCTGCCCGCAAGCGAGATTACAATGAACGAATTCCAACGTTTCTTCATAGCCATATCAGATGAGAAGCCAATACTGCATGAGGATGCTTATTCTCAGGAGCTGTACACAATCTCTGAAATAGAAGAGAAGATGAGGCGCGGCGAGAAGTTCACTCCGACATTCGCGAAGTTCCTTGCATGGTGCAAGGAGAACATGATGGGCTAGACACTCCAGATCCAGGGAACAAAGAGCAGTATCAAGATTGCAAGGGCGACTATGGTGACTATCTTCATTCCCCTTGCGCCAAGCTTGAGCTTGTATATCCTCCAGCCATCAAATAACGGTATCGGCAGGACATTGAATATGGCAACGTAGAAATTTAGCAGGAAGGAAAGCCCGAAGAACTCGTAGAAGAAATTGGCTAGCGCAGAGACTATGCTGTTGCTGGCAGGCACGGATTCCTCGCCAAGGTACACTCCTATCTTGCCGGTTGCGTTGGCAGTCAATGAATATGTCCCGTTGCTTGTCGATACTGTAACAATAGAGTGCGGGAGATCGCTTGCCGCTGCCGACTCCAAGTCAGTTATGTTCTTTATCGCATGGCCGTTCCAAGAATTGACTATGGCTCCTGGAGTAAGCACATTCTGTGATGGCGACCCCGGAACTATGCCTTCTATGTAGACCGCATTTGTAAAGAGGGGCGGCAGGACCACGTATAGCATCAGCAGCATGAGCAGGAAGAAGACTATGGTGAGGAAGAAATTCATCGATATGCCTGCGATCGAGATTTTGTCCTGGCTCTTGACGGGAAGCTTCGAGATGTCCTTCTCGACAGGCTCCACGAATGCACCAAGGGGTATTATGCCGAAGAGGAATGTACCTATCGACTTGATCTTTATTTTATTCTGCCTTGCTATTATTCCGTGCGAGAACTCGTGCAGCGTTACAAGCAATGCGAGCGCAAGCACCAACGGTATTATGATAGATGGCCTGAAGAACGCGACGGCTATTACAGGAACGCCTGCCGGGCCGGGAAGGGCGGAGACAGAAGCCGCAGCGGAGGTTGGGGAAGTCGCCGAGGCCAGCGCGAACAGCGCTATCCCGTGTATTATGACTCCGGCTATGAATGCCAATTCGGATATGATGAATAGGGCGAATCCGCCGATTACGGACAAGGCCGTGAAGAGCACGCCGAGCCAGTCTATGCCGCTGCTCGTTGGCGGCGGGGCATAAGCGCTTGCGCCGGAGCTTAGCTGCGGTATGTTTATCAGGCCGTACGCCACGGAAAGGTATGGCAGCACCATAACCTGCATTAATATTATCGAGATTATGCCAAATGCAAACATTTTCTTGCTGGTGTAGTTCTTGAAAATGAACGGGGTCAGGAGACCGAAACTGAGCACGAATCCCCAATCGACTATTGCCTTCCATGGTTTCTCGTACTTTCTTGAGAGATGGTCGATATAATTTATGCCGTTGTCGGTTTTCAATATGAAGAACCCGTACAACCCAGCAGCCTTAAGCACATATGCTATGGATACTCCGGTAAGCGCCAGGACTACTATTACCAACAAGATTTTTAAGTAAACGCCTATGTACGGAGAGTAACCAGTAAGGTAAACAAGTATGGCTATGCATAATGCTGCGATAAGTATTGAGGCAGGTGCCCGATACGCCCTTGGAATCGGGGGTTCTGGAGACTCATGCCGCTTTTGCTGCTTCTTCGCAGTGGGACTAGCCACATAAACCACTAAACTTTATTATTGTACGCTAAGTAATATTAAATAAGGGGATTTCGTGTACGATTGCGATATATGCGGTAGGGCTGCAGAGATAGCATATGTTGTCGAGATAGAAGGCGCAATGATGACTCTTTGCGAGAGGTGTGCAAAGGGCAAGACACCTGTGCGGGTGCTTGGGGAGGAGAGGATGCAGAAGAGCACAGCAAGGAAGGAGCCTGCGGCCCAGGATGAACCGGAAGTGGTATCTGATTACGGCCATAGGA
>JAJZKP010000020.1 GCA_021804105.1 Microcaldota archaeon
AGTTAGGTGAATGAATGGCAGAAAGACTAACAAGCGAAAAAGTAGAGAGGGAAGATGGGTATCTATATTTCCTTGGTAAGGATGGATACGCATGGAGAACTCCTATGAAGAACAACCCTAGGGGCAGAAAGTCAAAGGTCGGCTCCGAACGAGTGAAGAGGGAGGACGGATACCTGTACTTCATAGACAAGAGCGGCTACGTTGCCAGGACAAAGATGAACAGGAGAGGAAGAGTGGCAAGACGCAGGAGATAATCTCCCCAGTCTTGATCTTACGCTTTTCTTCTTTTCTTTTTTTACTTTTTTATTTTTCTACTTTTGTTTTAGTTTCCTTCAGAATAAGCTATACACAAAACCTTTGGCGTCTTCTTGTATCGGCAAGTATGCCGCGTGAGAAAGATCACTGATAGCCCTATCAGGCTCAGATCAAGAGCTTCTGCTGCAAAGTCATAGACCTTACGATACATTCTCAGGCAAACAGCCCGGTAAGCAGCGCCATTGACAGGCAATTGGCCTGCACTCATCTCAGCATCAGTTGGCAATATACGGCCTTCTTATGTAGAAATACCATGACTGCGCCATTAACGAATGCATGAGAACTCATTAAGTCGTATGTGTGCTGGAGTATTTAGGCATAGAGCTTACGCTATGCGTTATAAAATAAAGAAAAAAAAGAAAAGGCCGTAAAACCAAAGCGGTTTATACGGTCTTTGCTGTTACTGTAGCCATCTTCACGGTAAGCCAAGGGTTCGATCCGCCAGGGGCCGCGTAGGTTGCAGTGTAGTTGTACCATAGCGAGCCTGTGAAAGTCGCACCTATTGCGCTTGTCGAGAGGAGCGATCCTGTTGATCCAAAGCATGGCAGGTTAGTTATCGCCTGCTGCTGGCCTGAAGTCAGCTGCAGTGCAGATGTATAACCAGGGAATGCCGTGGTTGACACAAGACCGTTCGTGGCCGGATAATAGAACGCATTGGCAGATGCAGACGTGTAAGGCAGCCCTGCGCTGTTTGATGTAGATGCGCATGAGAGCCCTATGTTGTACTGCGGATTGCCGCTGCTCTGGCCCAGCGTGAAACTGAGCTGTCCTGCCGTATTCATTGTAGGATTCTGGCAGTAGTATCCTGCAACGGCTATGCAGCTTGTTCCCAGAGACGCTGCCCCGTTAAAGATTCCTAGATAATACAAGACTCCCAGGACTATGGCAATTATGAGGATTGCCCAGCCGTAGGTCATCAGGTATTCCATTGCGCTTTGCAACCTGAATTCTCTTTTGTTTCCCATTTTATTCAACCCCTAAGGTCAGATTAAGCTGCGATGATAAAGTATATAAAGCTTCTTGCACTTATCTGGCCTTGCCCTCGAGAGAGACAAGCTCGCTTATGGTGCCTTCTATCTGTATGCGCGCAGTGTCCTGTTTCTTCCTGAAGTCAGGTACGAGGGAGCTTGCGAAACGTAGGTGCGCAGTTGAGTCGTATATCTCAAGCATGAGCGAGTAGTACATTGATGCGGTTGCAAGGTCACGCTTGCGCATTGATTCAAACGCTTCCCTTTTTAGCTCGCCAACGGCATCCATCATCCCTAGCAAGTATGGTATCTCTGGCTCGCCTATCTCCCCCAGATCAGGCACCTTGCCTTTCTTTATTATGTTGTGTACTATCATCGCTTCAGCATACTCCTGATGCGCTGGCAACGAATAATGCTCAAACCCCTGCTCGGTTGCCTTTAGCTGCTTCATTGACTCGGACATGCTGGAGAGGAACTCTCCTGCTTCTTTCTCATGCCTTGCATGCATGGCGGTTATTGCCTTTCCCGCAAATCGTATGACGGTGCGGGAGAGCTGCATCACCGAATCCATCTGCCCTTCAAGTTCGATTATCCTCTTTTCTATCTTACCTATATCATCTACCATTCAATCACTTGCCTATGCGGTTAGTGCGGCCATGCCAGAAAAGGTATTGATTGCTGTAACCTTGCAGGCCCGGCCATTTCTTGTCAGCGAATTCGTGTATCTCTTTTATGCTCTTCTTCTTGCCCTTGAAGTATACGGTCTCAATCACGCGCTTGACCCAAGTGTCTATAGGGAACGCATCCAATTTGCCATATCCGAAGAGGAGTATGCAGTCAGCTACCTTGTCTCCTATCCCGTCAAGCCGGAGCAGCCTTGCCTTGGCTTCCCCGTAGTCAAGGTCATAGAGCTCTTCGAGGTCGATCTTGGTTGAGCATTCCTTCGCAACTCTTTGTATGTACTTGTCCCTGAAGCCCGTGCCGCACTTGCGTATTGAGGATAGGCTTGCCGATGCTAGAGCCTCTGGCGCTGGGAAGAGCTTCTCCACGTTGCTGCCGTATCCGGCCTCATCGCCAAATGCTTGCTTGAGATTGCCCACTATGCCGCGTATCCTCTTTATGTTGTTGAACTGGGATATCACGAAGCATAGCGTCGTCTCCCATGGGTCATTCCTGGTTACCCTGAGTCCATTAAGCTCAGCTATCGCATTATCCATGAACGGATCCGTATTTATATTATTGTATACACGTGTTATGTCCTCGTTCAGGGCAAACCTATCCATTATTTCCTTCTTAGCACTGTCCCTGCTATGCTTCCCGGAATATGTGAAGTTAAGCTGTGTTCTCTTGCTCCTCTTCGATGCTATTATACATATGCTGCCTTTTGGGGTTGAGTATGTGAGCTTCTCCGCGTTGCCTTCCCTGCTGTAATTTGAATAGAAAGCGAGCGGCTGTCCGCTCATGGCGCTGAGCCCAAGGTCAAAGCATTCTACGCTTATCATGCAATCTCACTGAGCGCAACCCTGTCCTGCTTGGTGGTGTTTCTGTCCCTCACCGTTACTGTAGAGTCTTCTAGAGTCTGGAAGTCGACGGTTATGCAGTATGGCACGCCTATTTCGTCGGCCTTGGCGTACCGTTTGCCTATGCTTGCCGTTTCCGAGTAGTAGCATTGGATGCCTTTCCCAGCCAGCCTGCTGCGCAGCTCCTTGGCCTTCCCCACTATCTTCTCGTCCTTCTGCAGCGGAAATATGGCATACGAGTACGGAGCCATGTGCTCGTTAAGCTTCAGCCACTGCCATCCGCGTTCGTCATCGCTTACCGCATTGTCGAGTAGCGCAAAGAAGAGCCTGTCCATGCCCAGCGTTGCCTCTATAATCTGCGGAATTACCTTGCCGTTGTTTCCTACGACTCCGAGGTCCTCCCCGGAGAATCTCGAGTGATTGGAGAGGTCAAAGTCGCTCCTGTGTGCGTTGCCCGCTGCTTCTATGTATCCATAATGCGTAGATATCTCAAGGTCGACGTTTCCCTTAGAGTAATGAGGCAGCTCCTCCTTCTCGAGCTGCCTGAACCTGTACTTGTCCTCGGTTATGCCCATGCGCATGAGAAGCCTCTTCTCTAGGTAGATAAGATATGCGAAATAAGTGTTTGGTATTCTTCCTGATTTCAGCAGGTTCTCCAATGATTCCTCGGCCTCGTTCTCCTCGCCCGCAGATATGAACCTTACCCTTGTCTTGAGAACATCGCTGGAATCTATGTACCCCAAGTCGTCCTGCTGTGCCTGCACGTCGAAGAATATCTCGGTGTCCATCTGCGTGAACTCGCGCATCCTTACGAGCTGCTGCCTTGCCGATATCTCGTTTCTGTACGCGCGGCCTTTCTGCGAGATTACGGCCGGAAGCCTGAGACCCTGGGACCTGAAAAGGCTCTTGAAGTCAAGGAAGATGCTCTGCGCGGTCTCGGGCCTGAGATATGCAGTCACGTCCCCCTGGCCTACAGTGGTCTTGAACATCAGGTTGAATTTCTCTATCTTCGATAGCTTGCCTCCGCACTTGGCACATTTTAGCCCGGCTGTCCCAGCCCGCTCATCAATCTGGTCAGTGTTAAGCCGCTTGACCTCTCCGGCTGATTTCTTGTCTCCGCTCTTCTCGTAGAATTCCTCTAGGAGCTTATCCATGCGGTATGGGGTCTTGCAAACAGTGCACGTAGCAACAGGGTCTGTAAACGCAGAGACATGGCCGCTTGCCTTGAGCACCTGCTCTGGAAGAAGATTCGCAGTCTCTATCTCTATTGCACCGATGTCTTCTACAAACAGGGCGCGCCATGCGTCCTCTATCCTTTTCCTTATCCTCAGGCCTATGGGCCCGAAATCGTAGAAGCCGGCTATCTCGCCATATATGCCGAAAGCAGGATAGTATATGTCTCTCCTTTCGACGATCTCGTCCAATCCTTCTTTCTTATCCATGAACATTACCGATGGCTGTGGAATGTAGCCCTCAGTTCACCGCCTGCTGGAGCTGTTGGACCTTCTGCGGTTGCTGCTGTAGCAAAGGCACGAGGTTTATCTTGTAGGTTCCCGACAGCTTTTTAGAAGCCCTGCTCAGTGCCTCCCTGCCTATATTCTTCGCAGAGGACATAGTCTTGAGCTCGAATACCGTCTGGCCTCTGTGCACCCTAGCTGCCACGGAAGACGGGCTTCCGAACGAAAGAGACATACCCTGGGAGATACGGTCTGCCCCTGCACCGGTAGCCCTCTTTTTCTCCCTCACCACATTGTGCGGGTATGGAAGCAATTTGAGGAAATAATTTGCTATGAGCTCGCGCTCAAGGTACTTGTTGGCTACCTGTCGCGCAGCCTCAAGGGCGTTAGACCTTAACTGTACCTGCTGGTCTGAGACCAGGGTAAGCAGCAAGTCATATGTGGGCTTGTTTACGCCCATCTTGAATACCAATAAACTTGTGTGCGGAAGCGCCTTGATGTAGTTCTTCCTGGGCTTCTTTACAGAGTATCTGGCCCACGCCTGACTGCGTATGCCCCTCACTGATCTTGCAGGTCTCAATTTCATAGTATCACATGCAGTGGCTAGAACAAAATTCGTAGCTGAAAATCTGCAAGATATATTTCTGCATAACGAATATTTAAAGGTATCTCCGACACGGAAGCTATGCGCCGTGGATTTAACAATCAATAAGGAAAAGATTCAATGGAGGCAAGGAGAATTGAACTCCTGTCTGCAGAATGTCAATCTGCCGTCCTGCCACTAGACTATGCCTCCGCTGGAGAGATATTATCCTGTGAGGTTTATATGCGTTGAACCTGCTTCTTGAACTGATCAGTCAGTACCTGCCGCCGCGTTCATGCTCGTGCTCATGGCTTGCTGCAGGAGGCTTGGTGAGCAGATAGAACCTGCTCTCGCCCTTCAGCTCCACGACCACCCTCTCGACTATTAGCTTTACTGGATCCTGAAGCAACGACACCCTGGCAGTTATGTCTGCGAAGCTCTCAAAAGGCCTTTCGTCTCTTGCATCTAGGATTGCTGCAAGATGTTTCTTTCCAACGTTAGGGAGAAGCTCAAGCGAATGCATCCTTATGTTGAGCGCGCCGGCGTTGTTGAACATGTCAACGAACTTCTTCTCGTTCTTCTTGACTATGGCCGATATTGCTATCGGCAGCTCCTTCTTTGCGCCTTCGGTAAGGTCGGCATAACTTAACCTGCTCTTGATGAGCGAAACCTTTTCACGATCGCCCTTGCCTATGTATACGGTTTCCCCAACCTTGATCTCTGTGCCTTTAGGCACAGCTTCCAATAGCGTGAATCTTGTCTCCCCAAGGAGCTGCACAAGCGGCTCGGCCCTTGCTGAGCTGCTCCTCCCTATCGGCAGGTAATCCAGCACTGCCGCGTACTCTTCCAAATCCTCTCGTCTCTGCTCTCTCTCTTCCATGCCACATCCCTTGTTGTTAGTTACTACTTGCCACGGTATTTGTTGACTACTTCCATTGCCTTGTTGACTGTTTCCTCTTCTATGGACTTCTTCTCGATAATAAGTACCTGTTTGAGCATAACTATGTCGCTAGGCATTATCTCGATGACTTTTGCAGAGGTCTTCTCGCCTAGGCCCAGGTCAGTGAGCTCCTTCATCATCTTCTTTGCATCTCCCTCATCTATCTTGGAGAACTTCTTGGCATACTCATCCATGAGCTGCTGCTCGTATCCGGTTTCCCCCTCTTTCTTCCTCTGCTCAAGTATCCCGAGCACCTCCGGCAACGTAGCTACCCTAGTATCGCTCTTTCCCTTTCCTATCATAAACCTCCACTTTTATACAAGGTATGTATGTGATGCCTCTTTCTTTTAAGCCTTTCTCTTGCACACCCAGAAAAGGCATATATATTACGGAATTGCAAGGTGTATGGACTTACACGCTAAGCATGCAGAGACTCTCCGTGGAATCAAAATATTGATCCCTCTGCCAGCCAGAGATGAGGCGGAGGCAGGGTTCAGTAACGCATTTCCGCTGCATATTAGACAAGCGCGTTAGCATTTATTAACTTGCTATCTCAATCTCAATTCGGTGTTCAAGTGGTGGATGCACATGAAGCGTATCAGAAAGTGCTTGCAGAGATGAAGAAACATATAGCAGGCAAGAGCGATACCATAGAATTGATGTTCATAACAGTAGTGGCGAACGGACATGCACTCCTCGAGGGAGTTCCAGGAGTAGCAAAGACAACCATGTGCAAGACCATGGCAGATACAATGCAGGCGGAATTCAAGAGAATCCAGGGGACCCCGGACCTTGTACCTACAGATATAATAGGCTATACATATGTTGATGAGCAGAACGAGGTACAATTCAAGAAAGGGCCGGTATTTACGAATATACTGCTTGTGGACGAACTGAACAGGGCGCCGCCGAAGACCATGAGCGCGTTCCTTGAGACGCTTGAGGAGCGTATGGTGACTGCGGGCGGCGCGGACATGCAGCTGCCGAGACCGTTCACTGCATTCGCAACGCAGAACCCGCTCAGGATAGAGGGCACGGAACAGCTTCCGAAGGTTCTTGCAGACAGGTTCATAGTCAAGATCGACGTAGACTACCCGAACATGGAGGAAGAGGAGGAGATGATGAGGCTCAAGGAGAGGGAGGAGCAAGTAGTAATACAGAAGATAATAAGCACTCCAGACATATTGGAGATGCAAGAGAAGGCCAAGACCATCACAATGCCGAATGAGGTTACTTCATACATAGCCAAGGTGGTAAATGCGACAAGGAAGGATATACACATAGTCATGGGAGCCAGCCCCAGGGCTGACCTGGCTTTCATGCGCGCGGCCAAGGCCAGGGCACTGATACAGGGCAGGCAGAGCGTTACCATTGACGACATAAAGTTCCTGGCCAGGCCCGTTCTGAGCCACAGGATGGCGGTAAGGTCGACGGGGGGCATAGGAGTGCACGGTATAATAGACGGGATAATAGCTACGCTCAAGTAACGAACAGGCGTAGCCGTGCGGATAGGCATAGGAAAGGTATTTAAAGGAATATATCCTAAGGAGTTATCAGAAATAAAGGCGAGATGACATGAACATATCGAAACACTTGAGGTTGCTCTATCTTATGGCTGTGATAGGGTCGCTCTTCGCTTCAATTGTAGCCGCACAGAATGCAGGCTCGACAATATCTGCAAGTCTTTGCGGAATAGTCGGATCAGTAGAAACTGTTATAGGCATATTGGCTCTCCTGCTCTTCATAGCCGGAGGTACGCTCTATGCTGGTGCACATCTTCTTCCTGCAGCAGGAAACCTCAGGGGAAACCTTCAGGGATGGTCTATGGGTATGATAGTAGGAGGCGTAGTAGGCCTTGTACTTGTGATACTCGCAGGACCGCTGCTCAGCGTTATCGCAGGAGTCGGAGGCGCAAGCTCAAGCCTGATACCGACAAGCTGCGGAATAATCTGATTTTATATAAGAAATGGATGCCGCATTTGCGGCATCCCTATTTATTCTTAATCATACCTAGCCCTAACTAGGATCTTTAGTGGTGCAATGGCTAGAGGAAGGAGCAGGATATTCTATTTAGAGTTCATAGCCGCACTCATCCTCTACACCATATACATTGCGGAATACCTCGCATTCACCCTCTATTACTACGAACCTGCCGTAATTTACACAATACTGTTTGTCGTATATGCTACATTCTATGTGATGCACAAGGAGGAAGCAGAAACTCATGCAACAACACTACATGTCATGTTCGCACTGCTGGTAGTGCTTTTTGCTGGCATATTTATCGTTTCAGGAACTGTGCTTGCTTCCGAATTGATAGGTATGTTGGACATGTTTAAGTCAACGGGCCTATACATGATATTCCTGATCCTGCCGTATTTTATCTTCGCACTTGCCGCATACGCGTATTTAGTGGCGAAGAAACGCAAGGTTGCGATAGCGCTTGTGGCGCTCGGCTTCGCCATAACACTGATAATATTCTTATACGTAATTGTCTCGTACCACTTCGGCGACGAGGTCCTGCTTGGATTCAATGCGGTTTTGATAACACTCAGGGGAGGAAACCCATACACCACATCAATAGGAAATCAGCTCTACGCTAATTTCACTACCGTGGGTGGGGTAGTCACAACTAACAACAAGTTCGTAGGATACATGGATTATCCTGCATTGTACTTCGTTTCCTTTATGCCTTTCTACTTCATCTCCTCGCCAACGTGGTATAATATAGGCCATATAGATCTCAACATACAAGCAGGTGTATTCCTGGACCTGCTCCTGCTGTCAATGGTCTTCGTGCTTGACAGACGGAAGATATTGCAAGGCCGGCTGGAGGTGATTGCCTTCCTTGCACTTACGCTGGCAGCAGCAGCTTCAGTAACAACATTTGTCATGCTCGCCATCATGCTAATAGCATATATGAAGATTGGGAGTAGATATGTTTTCATACCTATAGGCCTTGCGCTATCCATACAGGAGCAACTCTGGCTTCCGGCAGTATTGCTGCTGATCTACTCGCTCAACAACTACGGATGGAAGAAGGGCCTGCACGACATAGCGGGATCTGCGGCGGTTTTTGCTGCGATAAATGGCTATTTCATATTCTTGGATCCGCATGCGTTCTTCTATGACGTATTCAAGCCATTGGGGAACATAGTGCCGTTCAACAGCACGCCGTTCGCGTCATTGCTGCTATACAATTACCATGTGGCGCTCTCATTGTCAGGGATCTTGGTTGCACTGTCTTCGGTAGTAATGGCACTTCTGCTGCTCTACTGGAACAGGAAGGAATTGATACCGCTGTTTGGCCTGATACCCCTGTTTTTCGTTTTCCATTCGCTGCTGGCCTATTACACGTTTTACTTCTTCTTCCTTGTGTACGTCATTGCGTTTGAGACCAGAAGAAGTAGGACAGGGGGCATAGCCACCAAGTTCCTGCACAGGAGGAGGCATCTGTTCTTCGCATTGCTGGCCATTGTAGTTGCAGTGTCAATCGCATTTACATATATGTCAAACGCATCGTATGCCAGACATTTCAACCTGAGCGTCGAGAATCAGAGCATCTCATTCATAGGCAATTCCACCATATACAAGGCTGATATCTCATATAGCGACCTCTCAAACACTTCCGTGTACTTCTACCTGCAGGGATACTCGGACAATGGCAGCGCTTACGAACTCTATGGAATAGACAACCAGAGCTTGATAGGAAGCAAGCCAGTGTGCGGCAACTACACATGCATGGTGAACCTGAACAAGCTGAATCTCACTGGCAGCGGCAACTATTCGCTTAGAGCCGTGATAAACGGTAGCAATGAGTCTGCAAGGGTCACTTACTTGCACGCCATCTTTTACAGCGGCCAGTATGTCTATGAGACAGGGCCAGTACAGAGCAGCAGATGAACCGGTGCCTGTGCAATATCTTTTTAATTCTTGATATTGATGTTATAGCCTGTCAAGGTGTTGCGGGAATGGGAAACGTATTGAGCGACTCATGGGAAACGTATGCTGAGAACTGGAAGCTGGTTCTTCTCTTCTCCATACCGTTCATAATAGCGTTTGCCATACCTCTCTTCGCACCACTGCCCACGTATGTGACCGCAGGCGGTACTTTCCTGAGGAGCGCAAGCATCTTCATATCTCCGGATTTTCTCAGCTTCGTAGTGGTGGTGATTGCCATGGTCTTCTCGCTTCTCTTCCTGAGCTTTGCCTTCGTGGCCATAAGCCTGATAGTCAAGGCAAGGAAGACTCATGTCAACATAGGCAAGCGCGTGATGCAGGGGATTGAGAGGCACATAGGCAAAGTATTCGCAGTTCTGCTCGTCTATTCGCTTATACTTATAGCGGTTAACATACTTGGATATATAGTAAATGCACAGGCCTTGGCAACGGCTCTCTTCGGCTTCTTCGGCTTCGCCGTGATCTTCTATGTGCCAAGCGCAATTGTAGTGGACAACAAAAGGATCGGCAGGGCCATACGTGACAGCGTTAAGCTTGTAGCCCACGCACCGCAATATTATCTGCTCTGGGTGGTGCTGCTCACCGTGGCTATCTCTGTTGTCGACATGTTATCAATAGCAGTTGCAGGGACAGCCCTGGCAGGATACGTCACACTGATCATTACTTCAGTGCTGATACTTCCCTATTTTGTCATATTGCAATCTGAGTCTTACATGAAGAGATTTGCCCTGCTTACTCACTGACTTGCGCTACCTTTATATTCTGATAATCTAACGTATAAAACATGCTCCAGGCTGGCAAACGGAGGTTCCTGATTCCTTTCAT
>JAJZKP010000008.1 GCA_021804105.1 Microcaldota archaeon
TTGTCGAGAGTGCCGTGTTGCTCGATGTGACAGGTCCTACCACGAACTGCAATGTGTCTACAGTCTTAGCCAGATCGAATGTATCGGTCGTTGGCGTGATTGATGCCACAGTGCTTCCGCGTTCTGTCCTGAAGCCTGACCTCACTGCAAATGAGCCTGCGCCTGTTGAGCTGGTGTACGTCACGTTGTTGTGCTGCGTGCCACCTGCGGTGTAGTTCACCTGGAAGAGCGGCTCTGCAGTGTTCCCTCCAGTGTTGTTGAAGAGACCAAAGCTTAGCTGATCCTCTGCAAGCGAGTTTGTTGGCACCGCAAGTTCGTTCACAGAATATGTGAAGTACTGCCCTACGCCCACGTTAGGCTGCGTTCCAGTAGCATTAGCTGCTATAGTGAACGGCTGGCTTGGCTGCCCAGGCTGGTTGTAGTTCACAGTGTTGCCCGTGGCAAGTTCCTCGTAAGGATAGTTCTTGCCTGAGACCGAGTAGAGCACCGTAGGGCTTGCTGCGTTTATCAGCTTTGCCATAGTCACCAGCGAGTTTGTAGCTCCTTCAACCGTCACACTCAACCCTCCTGGAGGGAGCGGACCTGATGGGATCAGCTTTATTCCAGTCACGTTGTACATGTTGGTCGTTGCAAGATTCTGAGTCTGGCTGTTCGAGGTGAACGTGACCGTTCCCTGAACGCCGGAGCCAGTAGAGGTTGTACCGAGTACCTGGACCTGAAGCTGGTGGGTCGGTGTAACGTAGTTGCCTGCAACTCCATTGCCGGCTACATACGAGAGCACCACTGCTAGAGCATTGCCTCCGGTAAGCCCGTTTGCAACCTGGCTGAAGACATATGGAGTCAAGTCATATGTCACGCTGCTGCTCGAGGTACCTGCGAATGTGAACGCGTTTGGTATCTGGCTTGTCACTGTGAGCAGCTGTGCAGGTTCTGTTACGTTTGTTGCTCCTGCAGCCGTTGCGCCAACGTAGCTTGCACTTGTGCCAAGGTTGTCAGTGTACTGCTCGGTTGCCTGGTAGCTTGTTGAGAATGTCACAGGGTCGTAGTTGTTGCCCAGTGTGTCACCAACGAATGTTACCTTGTACCTTGCAGGGTTCGGTATGAAGGTGAAGCTCTGCCCGGGAGACAGTGTCGTAGGCGAAGTGTTGTATAGCACTATGCCCTGAAGTGCGTCACCAGCTCCGCTCGTCGATGTGTTTGTCCAGAGCAGGTTTACGTCCCATCCCTTGTCTCCAGTCTGGTTGAAGGCTGAACCATCCCTTACCTGAACCAGGTTGGAGTAGAGCTGAACCTTAGCCCACTTCTGGTATGCGTACAATCCAGCAAAGGTCTGGTTCACGTGCACATAGAGTACATGTCCAGTGACATTGAACTTCTGTGTAGTGAACGGAGCCATCTGCGTTACGTTGGTTAGAACGCCGTTGTAGTAAACGTTGAGAGCTGCATTGGACAAGCCATTCGAGTTAGGCTGACCCAAGTCAGTAACCTGGACGTTGAATCCACCAACGCTTGAGTTGGATACGTTCTGGCCCACATATACTGTGTGGAGAGGCGTCAATGAAGATGCCAGCCACATGGATCCGCCATGTTCTACATTCTGGTTAGCTACAGTAGTCTTACTGCCAGTTGCATTGACTATTGTCCAATTCTCGCCGAGGAGCTGGATTGGCACGTTTATGTTTGTTGCGCCATTCGTCGATGTGTTCTGTATTGGCTTTGAGAACGTTGCTTCGTATGCACCGCCAGTGTTCAGGAGCTGGAAGTTGTTCACTCCAGACTGCTGGTTGAACACAGGGAATCCTGTTAGCCAGAGTTCCTCGCTCTCTCCGTTTCCTCCAAAGTTGCTCGCAAGAGCAGGGAGCTGTGCGCTCGTTACCTGGAGGATGTTATCATTGTTCGGTGAGCCCGATGAGAATGAGCTAAACGTGACTCCGCCACCATTGTAGTTATATACTACTGAAGTTGATGTAGGCACGCTTCCCGCACTTGTGTACGGGCTTGCAGCAGGAGATGCTGTCAATGACGTTGACTCTGGGTATGCATATTGCGCCGAAGATGTCTGCAATGACTTTGTGTATTGCAGCGCGTTCAGCTGGACTGCCCTGTTGAGGACAGAACCTATCAGCGCTTGGAATCCATATGATCCGCTAGGCGCAGACAAGCCCTTCTCTCCGAGCCAGACCTGCTGGTTTGTTATCTTGCACGTAGGTGTTCCGCCGCAGCTCAGAACGCTATTCGCGTTTGTAACTGTTGCGGTGACATTCTGCGTAGTCAGCGCGAGGTTTCCTATGACTGCAGCTATGTTAGCCGCAACCACTCCGTCGGAAGGCGCTGCCGCATGTCCCACGACAATCTGCACTACTGGTTGCCCTTGGTTGTTTATTATCGGCACGTTACCAAATGTAACGCCCTGTCCTGCAACCGCAAGACCCATTACCAAACTGGCCGCTACCGCGGCTATTCTCTTCGCGTTTAGACTTTTCATTCTATCACTTAATATTCGGTTTTAATAGGAAATGTAAGGTTTTTAAACCCTCCGCAATATTTAACTTTTTGTTAACATATTGTTCGTCAATTGTTCCATGCCTGTTCACTAGACAGCGTAGAAAACGCGTAATTTGGCTCTTTCTCACGCTTGCAGAGGATCTTGATTGCGACATGTACAGCGATTGACGAACAGTAACGGTTAGACGATTCACGTTGCTTATGCCCATTGCATCGATACATATTGTTACAATGATGTATATAAGCATGTCAGCATGCGCAGGGAACCTGCAAAAGGTTAAATAGATTCCTTTGGAAAGGCTAACCATGGAGAGAGGAGAGGAACTCAAGCAAGTCATAATCATAAGGAAGGATCTCAATATGGGAATGGGAAAGACGGTTGCGCAGGGATCCCATGCCTCGCTGATGAGCTACCTCGAGGCAACAAGAATTGACGGTAAGATTGCAAGTGCCTGGATAGCTGCAGGGGAGAAGAAGATAGTGCTTAAGGTGGAGAGCGAAGAGGCTTTGAAGAGGCTCTCTGAAGCATTCAAGTATAAGAAGATACCATGCGCCCTGGTCACAGATGCGGGCCTTACCGAACTGCCTCCTGGCACTGTTACCGCGCTTGGGATAGGACCTTGGAGAAGCAGTGAGATAGACATGTTCACTTCGGGGCTGAAGCTGCTCTAGGCTTTTCATGAGACGCAGCTTTGTTCATAGCATCCTCTACAGAATTGATACGCAACAGCTCCCCGCCTTCTTTACGCACTGTAGCATCAATTATTCTCTTCTTCTCACTTATCTTCTTGAGCTCTTCTGCCAGCACATATAGGCCGCGTATCTTGGGGCCGAACTTGAGGCTGGCTTTCAGTTCCGCGTGCTCATCGTTTGGCCGCCTCTCGGCATATTCTGCACGGTCAGCGATCAGGTCGGTAAGGTACCTGAATTCCCTCGGAGGAAGGTACTTCCTAGCAGTATCGATCTCTTCAATGGTTAGAGGGGTATCCCAGGACCTTGCACTGGGAGCCGCTTCTGATCTAGGTGCAGGCAGCGTAGCTTCAGGAGCTCTCGAGCCTTGCCCAGCGCCAACCGATCGCATTACTGTTCCGGCCATACCAATCTACTGATAGTTGCTTGGATATGGCGCTTTATAAGAATTTTCTGCGAATGCCTTGTTCACACGTAAGTAAGCCATTGTGCATATTCGCTCTCCCTGCCATGCACTATTCCAGAGAACTTGTCCGCAAGCATCTTCGTTATCGGACCCTGCTTTCCATTGCCAATCTTCCGCGAGTCCACGGATACTATAGGGGTTATCTCTGCTGCCGTTCCGGTGAAGAATGCCTCATCGCATGTGTAGAGTTCCTCCCTGTGGATCATGCGCTCCTCGGTTTCCAGGCCCATCGATTCCGCTATCTTCAGCATAGAGTCACGCGTTATGCCGAGCAATATGTCAGAATCCTTGGACGGGGTCAGCACCCTGCCATCCTCTACAAGGAAGATATTCTCGCCTGGGCCTTCTGCCACATACCCGTCCGGGGAGAGAAGTATGGCCTCATCGCTTCCGGAGAGCTTTGCCTCAAGCGATGCAAGTATAGAGTTTGCATAATTTCCAGAGAGTTTGGCTTCTGGTGGCAGCACATACGAGTTCATCCTCTGCCATGACGAGATCTTGCACCTTATCCCTTTATCCTTGTCAGTGAAATAGTTCCCGAATTCGAGAGCGGCAATGGCGACGCTCACCTTCTTTCCCAGGACGGAGAGCCCTATCCTGTTGTCGTTGTAGAACGCGAACGGCCGTATGTAACAGCTCTGGAGTTTGTTCTTCCTTACTACAGATATTATCGCTTCCTCAATCTCGTGTTGACTCATTCCCAGATCCATGCCAACTATCTTGGCGCTGCGCATGAATCTTCTTGAGTGCTCGCCGAGCCTGAAGATTGCAGGACCCTTGTCTGTAGAGTAGGCGCGTATTCCCTCGAAGACCCCGCTGCCGTACTGCAGCGAGTGCGTAAGAAGATGCACATTTGCCTTTCTGAAATCAACGAACTTGTTGTCCATCCAGACATACTGCTTGTTTGCCATGCTTCCATCTCCCAAACAAAGGATAAAAGGCTTTCTGCACGCATGCTGCTCTTCTCCTACCGTTTAATATTTCTTATTACATATACTATAACTGCACAAGATGGCATGGTGTATTAATGGAAGAGATAGAATGGATAGGGCATGCCTCGTTCCTGCTCAGGATAAATGGGAAGAACGTGTACATAGACCCGTTTAAGCTTGACAGCGTCAATGACCATGCTGACATTATCCTTATAACGCATCCCCATTTCGACCATTTCGACGTAGAGAGCATAAGGAAAGTGGCTGACAAGAATACGCTTGTATTTGTTCCAAAAGAGATAGTGGATAAGGTGCCTGTCGGAAAGGCCACAGGAGTTGAGCCTAACAAGAAGTACAGTGCATTGGGCATAGAATTCAGGACGGTGCCAGCATACAACGTAGTTAAGGAGAGGCTGGACAAGCATCCAAAACAGAACGGTTGGGTAGGTTACATAATAAATGTGAATGGAAAGTTGCTTTACCATCCTGGCGACACTGACTTCATAGAGGAGATGAAGGGCCTAAAAGTAGACATTGCGCTTTTGCCGATGAGCGGTACTTATACAATGGATGTAAACCAGGCGATAGATGCTGCAAAAGCCATCGAGGCTGCGCAATACATACCCATGCATTACAAGATGGTCCTTGGAAAGGACGGATCGAGGAAAGCCGAGAAGCTTTTTAAGGAGAAGGTGGGTAAAGCGGTCTTCTTGGAAGAGGTGCAGGAGGCCGAGTACTCTTTCTGAATTCAATATCTAGAGATATCTTATCTTCTCGTTCTTGAGGCAACTGAAGTCTTTATCCCTTGTCATTAGGAGCTCGCTATGGGAAAGGGCAATGCCTGCTATAAGTATATCGTTTTCATTTATTTTTTTTCCTTGTCCACCTAAATTCCTGTATATTCGTGAGGATTCTGCAGCAGCTGCGCTGTCGAAAGCATATATCTTGACCGCTGACAGAAACTCTTGCGCTACTTCTCTTTTCAACATGTCAGGATGCCTTGTGAGTTCATATTCGGTAATTGCAGTGGTTGAGAGTTTCTCTTCTTTAGCATATGCTTTTATTATTTCTACAATGCCCTTGTCGCCTTTCAGGTAGTCTATTATAACACTAGTATCTAAGCAGACCGTATTACCACCAACATCACCAATCAAACTCCCTTCCAGAATTTCTCTTCCTCTCTTCGGCTATGGTCTTCTTGAGTGCCGTAAGTTTTTGGCTGTCTTTTTTGAGCGCTCCGGCAAGCTCCATTACTTTCTTATTGTCCTTGTCAAAGCCCACTCTCTCTTTTATGAACTCGGAAAAACTCTTATCCCCCTTAAGTCTTGATAATTCTTCATATACGTCATCCGATATAGATATTTGCCTGGACATTTTATCGTGTATGTATATGTATACATGAGTATTTATATATTTCGGCAGGATCAGATTCTGGAGACAATCTCTGTTGAGAGTTCGGATAGCTGACTCGGTCGGAGCTTGAAGACTCGCTGGTCCTTCAGGCTTATGGTTTCCATTATCCTTGACATTTCATCTTTTGTCTTCCCGAAGGAACTCCTGCTGTCCATCATCGCGCTCCTTATGGTCTTCTTCTTGTGCTGCATGAGCGCACTGATAATTGGCAAGGTCTTCCCATCGATCGCAGTGCCTAAGGGCTTGATATATATTATGGAGGAATCGACTAGTGGAATAGGCCTGAAATTGCCCCTCGGCACGTCGATTATCTTTGTAACGCGGAATGAGAGCGCAGTTATTACGCTGAGTCTAGAATATTCATGGGTATCCTCCTTGGCCAGCATGTGGTTAACGAATTCCTTCTGCAGGCAGAGCACAGCCTGCATCTGCTTCTTTGAGAGCCATTCAATGACATAGCTGGAGAGCTGATATGGTATGTTAGCTATCATGATGTCTATCTGGCCAGGGCCGAGGTCTTCGTCTGATATGTCAAGGAAGTCTTTGTTGATCAGCTTTAGTTTCTTGGACTTTATGCTTGCTGCAAGCGAATTATAGAGCATCCTGTCCTTCTCAACTGCTATGACTTTCCTTGCTTTCTTCAGCAATGCCTTTGTAAGCATGCCCGGGCCCGGTCCTATCTCGAGTACTCTCTTCCCTATCGCATGCTCGGCCTCTATCTCAGCTATGTGCTGGTTGATGAGAAAGACCTGGCCGGTGCGGTGAATCCTTCTGTTCCTCATGATTTCTATTTCATGTAAGTTAGTATATATGTTATTCCGAAAAAGAACTCGCTGCTCTTAGCTTTATGGAAGTGCTTTGCCGAAAGAACCTTGAGGAATCCCTTTTTGTCGAATGAGTTGGTGCTTCCCGGGAGCCACTTGTAGAGCTTCTTTCCGGTGAGCCATCCAAATATGCCCATGTATCCCAGGTATATGCGGAACATGGCCCTGTTGAGAAGGCCTTCAGGGGCAGATATGTCTGCTATGACCAGTATGCCGCCTTTCCTCAGCACGCGGTAGGACTCGCTGGCGAATCTTTCAAGGTCAAGGTTCTTCAGCGCAAACGTGCACACCACTGCATCGAAACTTCCGTCAGGATATTTCAGGCGTGATGAGTTGCCTTCCTCGAAATGCACGTTATCAAGGCCTTCTTTGCGGGCCTTGGCCTTGGCAGTGGAGAGCATGCGGGCATTTGCATCCATTGCAGTTACAGTAACGCTCTTGCCTATTGCATGCGCTGCCTTAGCCACGAGCATTGCGGTATCGCCGGTGCCAGTTGCTATGTCGAGCACCTTTCCGGGCTTTGCCTTCATGACCTCTTCTGCGACCCTCTTCCTCACTGATGAATCGGTGAAGAAGCTTAGGAGGTGGTTCGTGAAGTCATAGCTTTCGTGAGCCTCGGAATACATGGCCATGTTTTCCTTGTCCAATAGCGCACCTACTTGTTTCCGGTAACAATGAATGCGGCTCCGGTTATCTCGTTGCCGAGCCTTATGTTCTTGAACCCGGCTTCCTTTAGTACCCTTACGAAGTTGGCTTTGTCGAATCTGCTAGTGCTATACACAAGCCAGTCGAATGCGTTCTTGTCCTCTAGTGCGCCTATCCAGCTGATTGCACCCCAGTATGCGCGGATGACTGCCCTGTTCAATGGAGTATCAGGCCTGCCCATATCCATGAAGACGAATTTTCCGCCGGGTTTGAGCACACGCCTTGCCTCGCTGGCAAACTTCTCCAGACTGTCCACGTTGCGCAGCGCAAACGTAGAGGTAACTACATCGAAACTGTTGTCAGGATAGCGAAGCTTCATGGCATCGCCGCGCTCTATTGCTATATTAAGCCCCAGCCGCTTGGCCTTTCCCTTTGCAACTGAGAGCATGTTCTTGTTGAAGTCCATCGCAGTTATGCTTATCTCCTTGCCTCTCTTCCCGGCTAGCCTTAATATTTCCAGTGGAAGCTCTCCTGTGCCTGTTGCTATGTCGAGCAGTTTGTAGCTCTGCTTGCCTATCATAGCCTGTGATGCCGCATCCTTGCGCCAGAGCTTAATGATGCCCAGGCTCGATACCGTATTGACACGGTCGTAACCCTTTGCCACGTCCGTGAATATTTTGTCTATTTTTTTGCTCATGCAAGTCACTTCATATTGCCAATAAGTATGATGCTGATAAGATTATTGCAAGGGCAAACGATGCAAGCGTGTGCGCACTGAGATATGCCCCGTACTTCTTTGAGTTGCCCTTGTACAGGCCGTTGAACACGTAGTATGTTACCGGCACGGCAAGGAAGCATGCGATTGCAAAGAAAGGCACTGCACCCATGTATATTCCTGCAAGAAGGATCACGAATGCCATTGATTGCGTAACAAGGTAATAAAGCCCTATGTTCTTGCTTGTCTTAAGCATTATTGCGGTGTGCCTTGCCCCGTACTTCTTGTCTATGTCCTTGTCAGGCACGGAATTCACGAACAGGGCGTTCCCGCCGAGCATTATGCCTGCAGGGATAAATGAGAAGAGGAGCCCGTATGCCAGGGATGATGCAGTGGCAAGAACGATAAAGCTGCCGAATGAGATTAGTATGTAGTTGAATGAGCAGAGAACCTCGGAGAGATACGGCACCCTCTTAATGTATCGCGCGTACATGAAGATCGAGAGCGCGGCTGTTATAATTATTGGCAGTATGTAGGTTCTTGCAAGCAACAGGTATATCCCTATTATCGCTGCCGCGGCAAGCGTGGCAAGGCCAGCAGCAAGCGTAGTGCCGGGCCTGATCATTCCTTCGGCTATGAGGGAACTTCCGCCGCTAAGTTCATCGGATTTCCTCTTCGCCAGCTCTTTGTCAAGGCCGCTGGTATAGTCGAAATAGTCGCTTATGACGTTCACCGAGATCTGCGCCAGCACCACTCCCACTATGACCAACATTGCGTAAAGGAAGGAGAAGTGGCCGTAATAATAAGCGGCAGAGACGCCAAGCAACGCAAGCGAGAGCCCATACAGGAGCGTGGGCTCGAACATCTCTATGAGGTAGTATTTGTTCATTGCTAATGAAATGGCATATTAGGCTTATATTTATATCTTAGCCACCAATCCCTATTGCTGTTGTGGTGCAGATGGGCAGGGTAGTCGTGTATATAGGCAGCGACCATAGGGGATTCCTGCTAAAGTCAGCCATAAAAGAGCACCTCGCAGGCAGGGGATGCAAAACCCTTGACATGGGCCCTCTTGGCTACGACAAGGATGACGATTTTATAGACTATGCCGGAGCAGTATGCAAGGAGACGCTTAAAGGGAGAGGCAGGGGCATACTGGTCTGCGGCTCTGGGCACGGCATGTGCATAGCTGCAAATAAGATAAAGGGCATACGCGCTGCCCTCTGCTGGAACGAGAAGTCGGGGAGATGGGCCAGGGAGCACCAGGATGCGAATGTGCTCTGCCTTGCAGGTCAGATAAGCAGCGTATCAGAAGCAAAGGGCGCTGTTGACGCATGGCTTGACTCAAGATTCAGCGGCGAGGAACGGCATGCAAGAAGAATAAGCAGGCTAAACGAGATGTAGGTTCTTTAATGAGAATTCTTGGAGGATCAGCTGCAGGCAGCATGGGCAGGACTATTGCCGGACTTCTCGGTGTAGAGTATTCAGCCATAGAGCTTAAGAAATTCCCGGATGGCGAGTTCGCGGCAAAGGTGCCTTTCAATGCGTATGGAGAGGACATAATAGTAGTACAGTCCACCTATGCACCGCAGGACCGGCACATAATGGAGCTTTTATTCATTGCTGATGCGCTGAAGGAGATGAAGGCAAAAAGCATAAAGGCCGTGATACCTTACCTTGCATATATGCGCCAGAACAAGAGCTTCACCGAGGGCGAGTCAGTAAACGCCAATGTAGTAATGAAGATGCTGAGCCAGTCCGGCATTGATGCAATAATTACGGTGCAGCCCCACAAGGCAGAGCCGCTTTCTGCATTCAGGGGCAAGGCAGTCGCTATCAGCCCGGTGAGGACACTGATAAAGGCTGCTGCCAAGAACTTGAAAGATCCATATGTGCTTGCCCCTGATAAGGGTGGCCTTGAGCTGGCGCGGAGTGCAGCCGCGATCCTGGGATGCGGGTATACGCATGTGGACAAGGAGCGTGACCCGATAACCGGTGCGGCGCACATAAGGAACGTGCCTTCCGAACGATTCGAGGGCAAGCAGGTAATCATAGTCGATGATGTGATAAGCACCGGGGGCACCATAGCGCTTTCTTCCCATTTCGCATATTCCCGCGGTGCAGAGTCAGTAGTAGCCGCTGCGGTACACCTTGTAATGTCAGATGATGCACACCACAGGATGAGCGAGGAAGGCGTAAGGAAGATCTATGGCACCAATACGATACCTTGCGAGAACGCAGATCTTGTGGATATATCTAGAGACATAGCAGAAGGAATACCTGGGCTATGAGCCTGCCCTTGACTTCTCCCTGACTTTCTGGAGCAGGTATGAGTACCTATCAGCCCTGGTCTCGAACTTGCGTATCCTAGATGACCTTATTTCTATAATCCGCTTGAGCGAGGTAATCTTGCTTTTCCTGAAGAACCGGAATATGCTGGAGCTGTGAAGTATCAGCCTTGCAGATGCGTTCTGCATAGATTCGCCTTCCTTGGAGATCCTTACACGGTAGTGGTTCTGCCTCTTCTCAAGCTTCTTAAGCAGCAGCGAGGTATAGCGCGATGCGGAATGATGGTCCCTTGCCTTCTTAGGCATGCCAAGCATCATTACGCTTGCGAACTCAGGTCCGAAAAGGTGGGTGCTGCCCAGGGCTATGGCCTCCAGGTGCGCAAGATACTGCTTCCTTTCCTCCCGTGACATTCGGGCAGTATTAGCCACAACTATCGGCATGCTTGCAATCTCATACTCATACGAGCTTAGTATCCTTCGCATGTTCATTGCGTGTTCGTCAAGCTCATACACTGCCTCTTTGCTCCTTTCCTTGCCGTCCTTCTCCTTTGATGGGAAACCTTCCTTCCATGCTTCCCTTATGACATTCTTGAGTATGTTCCCTTCAAACGTGTCGTGCTTCAGGTCAGCAGGGGGTTTTTCATTATTAATCAGTAGGTTGGACAACATAACACCTATAAGGATATGAACGCCATCTTTTCCTTGTCATCAAGCCTGAAGTAGCCCAGCTTCTCGAACTGCACTACGTCGCCGCGCCTTAGCCCGGATGCGTAGCCCTCAGCATAGCCGCTGATGCGCTTTATGCTATCCCTGTCGAATTCCTCCCCTTTCAGGAGGTTGCCTACTATATATAGCTCGCATTTCACTGCATCATCCCTTGTAATCCATTGAATGCGTGACAGTTTGCCCGGATTGTCGCCCTTGTATCCTGCCGTTACCCTTTCTCCGACGTCATATACTTCAACGTCGAATGCATCCTTGAGCCTTACTGTGTCGCCTTTATGAAGTACCTTTCCGTCCATAGCATTTATAAATAATTCTCCCTTCACCGTGTAATTCCTGTAATCGTTGCCGTTGCCCGGATATAGCTTCATGGAGACTTTAATTCCACTGGTGCCTGAGACTTCCATTTCCATTGGTTTCTCTATGAAGAACAGGCGCTTTGCCGATGCATCTACAATCTTCCTGTTCATGCTGAGCAGCAATTCAATGTCCGCTATACTCTCGGACTTGCCCATCCCAGAGCCCAGCGCGAACTCCCGTATAGCCTGTGCAGTTATGCCCCTTCTCCTTAGCGCGCGTATGGTAACCAATCTGGGATCGTCCCATCCAGTTATCAATCCTTCGGCTATCATGGACCTTATCTTCCTCTTGGAAGTGACATTATTTGCTATCTCAAGCCGGGATATGCTCGTTATCCGTGGTTTCCTAAGCCCTAGAAGGTCAAGGATGGCAAGATGCAGCTCATCGCGCATCTCATACTCCTTGCTTCTTATTACGTCTGTTATGCCATTGGCAGAATCAATGACTGGTGTACAAAAATCATAATTTGGCCAGACGAAATACTTTTCCCCCTGACGGTAGTGCACTGCATGCTTTATCCTGAAGAGCGTCGGGTCCCTCATAGATGTGTTTGCAGCCTTCATATCGCCATTCCACCGCAGTATTGCTCCGCCATCTCCGAAAGATCCTTCGAGCATTTTCTTCCATAATTCCTCGTTCTCGCGTGCTTGCTGTGCCTTGTGCCTGCACGCGATGCCGGAGAGCCGGTTCTTCTTGGTCTCTTCGCCGCTGCAGGTGCATACGTATGCGCCTTTGCGCCTTATAGCTTCGAGAGCATATCCATATAGCATTTCCAGGCTATCGCTGGCATAGTATTCCCTGTCGAAAGAAAGCCCCAGCCATTTCAAGTCTTCGATGAACGCATCGACGAATTCCTGCTTCTCGTTGTCTGGATTGGTATCGTCGAAATAGAGAAAGAGCTTTCCGTCGTAAGCGTGTCTCAGCTCATCTTCTATGAACAGTGGTTTCGCGTGGCCTATGTGCATGTAGCCGCTGGGTTCCGGAGGGAACCGGGTTACAAACTTGCCTTTCTCGGCGCCCTCAATGCCAAATCGGTGCCTTGAAGACTTCTCGGCTTTCTCCTTCTCCAGGCTCTCGAATTCTTCAGCATATCTTGAATACTCGGACTCCAACTCCTTCTTGCCCATCAGGTTTATCTTGGTGACTACTGCCTTAACAGCTCGGGAGAGTTCTTCCATATAGGGCTTCAGTTCGGGGTGCCTCGCAAGCACCTTAGAGATTATTGCGCCCTCCTTGGCGCTTCCGTAGTCGATGGCATTCTTAAGCGCAAGTTTCCTTGCCAGATCCATCGTTTCCTCGCTTATCGCCACGGTCACACCTGGGTTCTACTCACGCTGAGGTTCCCGTATATGGATCCATTCTGGGTCAGGAGCGCCGACACCTTTACAGGTACGGACATGCTCAGATTCTGCGAGAGAGTAACCGGTAGCGTGTAATACCTGCTGCTGTTCTGCAGGATCACAGGGACCTTCTGCGTCCCAACTGTGAAAGTCATCGCAGATGGCAGCTGCACTATTTCCCCAGTATAGAAAGCGGCGCAGGCAGAGGCACTTGCATTAAGCTTTGAGTGTTCGTACAGATATATCTGCAGCGTGTTGGCATTGCCCGATTCTATGGAGATGTTGTGCTGTATGGGGAAAAATATCGATACAGAGTTATTTGCTTCAAGAAGTGCAAGGCTGTTCGACATGTAGGAGAAGACTGATGCCGACAGCGTGGAGTTCTTGCACGCAACAGTTATATTGAGTGATGGGGAGAACCCGGTGACGAGTGCGTTTGCATCAGATGTTGCAAATGCAGTTGGCTGCACCTTTACCGTTGTTGTACTTGTTGTCTGACCTATGTTTAACCCTATGGAGGAATAAGATACTATGAATATAACTGCCAGAAAGATAGATATTATTACCATTGTAAGCTTGTTCACATAACCACGTTGTGGTGCGCTTCAGCAGAAGGGAGCTCACTGAATGCGGCACCATTTTTTATACTTTATGTTGCACAATTAATATGCTTTCGGTTGGCATATCGTAGCGCGCTTTAGGCACGGTTGCATCGTTTGCGTAATGATTGGTGATATTGTGAGCTTCAATAATGGAGATTTCATAAAGGTCGAGTATAGTGCGTGGAGGGCTTCTGATGGTGCAATGGTCTACACCACGCAGAAGGATGTTGCGGAGAAGAATGGCATTTATAACAAAGACAGAGCATACAGCCCTAGTCTTGTCATAATAGGCAAGCACACCGTGATAAAGGGCCTTGAAAGTGCCATCAGGGAGATGGGAATCGGAGAGAGCAGGAAGGTTGATGTCTCAGCAGAGGATGCGTTTGGGGAGAGGAACCCGGATCTCGTACGCGTGATGCATGCGTCTGATTTCAAGAAGAGGGATATAGACCCTAGGCCGGGCATGCAGATAGACCTTGACGGAACTGTTGCCGTAATAACCGCAGTCAACTCTGGGAGGGTTACAGTAGATGCAAATCACCCACTTGCAGGAGAGAGGCTGACATATGAGGTAAAGGTTGTTTCTAAAGTAGATAAGGAGGATGAGCGCATAGCAGCATTGGCTGAGATGAGCGGACTTAGAGCAGACTCGGTAAAGACGGAAAGTAGTACTGCAGAGCTCTTATTCAAGGAGGATATAGAAAAGAATGCAGACTATTTTGTCAACAAGACAGCAACCGTAAACGCAATACTTGAGTACATGCCCGGGATCCGCAGGGTTGTTATAAGGGAAGAGTACGCAAGGAAAGACGAGAAAAAGTAAGCAGGAGAAAAGCGTATATATTCAGCGGTGCAATAGGTATTGTTCTCTTTCTAGGTGCGCAGTAAAGTCCGGCAAGGAATCTTGATGTTTTGGGTATCAGGGCTTGCCGAAGCCGCGATAAATGCAAGCGCAATAGCCTCAGCAGTTCTTATAGACGCCACAATAGTAAGCAGGCTGGCGGGAAGAACCAGGGAGGCAGACTTACTGGCAGCAAAAGGAATATCCTTGCTGGTCCTGCTGCTCATATCCGTATCCGTGAGAATGGTGATGGGATGAACCTTGGCAGGAGCATATATGCAGGCTCTTCGCGCAGGAGGCATGTGCTCTTGGTGTCTTCCGTGATGGGAGTTGCGTCTTCTGTCTTGTCTGTGGGGCTCATCCTGGGTCTTGGCATAGTGATCCAGGCGCTTGCCGCAGCCTTGGCTGTTATACTGATTGCAGTAGTTTTATTGAAAGGAAGTAATATTGATAGGATAGATCCTGCTCGTGTCTTCGCACTCGCTGCACTCAATGTGCTGATCCTGGCCCTGATAGTTATGCTTGGCTGATTTTGTGGTATTTCGCACTTATGAGATAGATTCACTTCCTACAGAGATAGACCTTGAAGCCTTCCTCGGGGCCATGCTCGGCTCTCAGTTCATGCTCTGCCATGATTTTAAGGAAGGCAGGACATACGTAGCATTCGAGGATGCTGATACGTATGTACGCATCAAGCACGCAGTGGCAGGCATAATCATGCACGAAGCAGGCATTGCAGGGCGCAGGCTCAATCACCCCCGCTATGCCGTAGGATATTCTGCTACGCGGGTAGACAGGGACGGGAAAGTTTTGGAGATTTTTAGGGATCTTTACGGTATACTTTCGCATTCAGGCGCAATGTTTCTCGTGTCATTTGTTCCGGCTTCTACCGGGCAGGTAGACGCTGCAAGGCTTAGGGTCGAGGAAATGGCCAGCGGGAAGAGCATAAGGCTTACCAGGAACCTCGGAAGTAGGAATGGATCGCCATCTGCGACAGATTCGATGCAGATGGAGCTTTTCTACGAATCTGATGAGAGAAGAATGTTGCTCTCTCTCCTCGAGTCTTTGAATGCTGCATCGATGAGGAACGGGATTGCTTATAGGATAAGCATTATCTTTGAGAACAATGACCAGGTCAACGAGTATATTAAGGCAAGGCTTTTCGTTTTCGAGAATCGTGGGATAAATGTTGGCTCGGTGAATGACGCATATGAGTTTGCAAAGCATGCGGATGCGCTTCCGCTCTCCCATTCGTGTGCTGCAGGATATCTCTCTTTCTCGGACCGAATAGACAGGCATGGCACTATCGCGACAAGATATGGCGGAGGCAACGGCGGCAACATTGAATTAGGAGAGTACCTGCATGGATCGGTTACAGGAAGGGGCGAGACCCTGCGCTTGGATTATAGAACCTTCAACCTCGGGACCATAATATCCGGGCTCCCCGGAACTGGAAAGACCGCAACTGCAATGAACTTGATAAGACAGCTTTCCAGGGAATCGGATGCAAGTATAGTGGTGCTATCCCCGACTGGCGAGTGGAACGCTTTTGGAAGAAGGGCAGGCGCCAGGATAATCAGGCTGTATGACGAGACTGTTAGGCTGAATTTCTTTAAGTGCGATTCCGAAATAAACATCGAGCGATTTTACGAAAACCTGGCCATGCTCATAGCCTCGGCATCCAATGCTGGCCCATATAGGAATTCGTTGGAGAAGAGCCTGCTTTCTGCATTCAGGAAGTCTTATGCGTTTACAGTATCTCCGGATCCAGCTGAGGTCTACGCGTGCATTGAGAATGCAGTAATAGAGCAGCATGGCAAGAGGAGCAATGTTGGTGTTAAACTCACAAAGCACGGAGAGAATGTAATGGCCGCGCTGCAGAACCTCAGGCTGCTGCTGATGAATCCGCAGTTTGCATATTGCGACGGGGAAGACTTCTTGGGCCTGCTGAAAGCGGGAGTAATATTTGACCTGTCGCTGGTTAGCAACAGCATGAAGCCGTTCTTCTATGCGCTGATACTGAATCAGGTATACAGTTTTGCCGATATGCTAGACACCAACGGCAATGATGAGCTCAGGATGCTGCTGTGCATCGAGGAGGCACAGCTGATGCTAGACAAGGAGGGTGAATCGGCAGCGACCCTTGACCTCGAGCAGCGAATACAGGACTTCAGGAAAAAAGGAATAGGGCTGATGCTCATAGCGCACAGCGTAACTGACATAAGTCCAGGAATAAGGCGGCTCTGCCAGACAAAGGTATATTTTAGGCAAAGTGCAGACGTGGCTAAGTACGCATGCGGCGATCTTGTCTTCGGCGAAGAGGAAGCCAGGCTGGTTACTGACAAGTTGAAGAGCCTGCCCCAGAGGAGGTGTGCTGTTAGCTACATTGCCATAGAAGACGGTATGCGTATGCCAAAGGGATCGGTATTTGTAGAGGCAATGTTTTCCCAAAGCCCTGAAGAAGCACAGCCAGAGGTAAAGATGAGCAAAAGGCGTGCCAAGGCAACTGCAATAACAGTGACAGAAAACGCAGCCCCTAGAGCTGGTGCAGCAATACGAATGATTTACGTTGGCGAAACGGTATTTGAAGGGATGACTGATGCAAGAGGACGCGTAGTTGCGGAAGGGCTTCTGGAAGGCAGGACGTACAAGATGCTTGTGCTTGGCGCAAAGAGAAGCGAGACCAGGGAATTCTCTATAATTGGAGGCGTTGACACGGAACTGAAATGCGCGGAACCTTAGCCATTGGCAAGCAAGGACTTCTGGTAGAGCGCCCTGCGCAGCAGGGAGCTGTTCTTTATCCATGAGCTAACAGGTATGTCCATCTTCGCAGATACAAACATCAGCGCCTGATGCAGGTTGTCAAGCGATACGGGCTCGGTCTTTAGCGTTGCCCTAACGTGCTCCCTTACATTCCACACACCTACAGGCATTATATAGCCGGGATGTGCCTCCCTGAGGATCACCACCTTGGCCTGGCCCTTCACCTTGTCCAGCAGTTCCGATGATGCAAGCCTTGCAGCGTAGTAGCATCCTCCGATCTCGGCGTACTTTGTCCTTCCTTCGAAGGGCTCGTATGAAGAATAAATGGCTATGTCTGGGTTGTTCTTATTCCAAGTGGTGTTTGGATACCACGCTTCCACCAGTTCATACTCCCAGGATCCGGGCAGCATCACTATTGCCCACCTATTGTCCAGTGCCTCGCTGTAGTATACCTTTACTGAGTCTATGGCTTCGTACTGCTTCACTTCCTTGAGCCGGTGCTTTCCCAAGGTATCGTCAACTGCGGTTATGCTCCAACGCGTAGGCACAAACTTCCTGCGCTTTGATGTTCCCAATATGCCCGCAGAGAGAGACTTCTGGATCTTAGAGACCATTATGCCGCGCTCGTACAGCTCTATTATCGCATCCTTTGCAGGCAGAGCGGTATCACTGTACGCTTTCTCTATATGAGGATTTGCCTTTATGTTGCCCAAGCTCATGTCCACCATCTTTGCGCTGGGCCCGTACGGTTGGCTGTTCTCGTCGAAGCTAACGCCGAGCTTTGGCCTGTGGAAGAGCTTCTCCTCCACGCCGCCATAATTGTCTGCCAGCGCAAGCTCCTTAAGCATCTCTTCTATCCTTCCATTGTCCGCTTTGGTTACTTTGGTACGGTACATGCCGCGTATTAGCATGGAACGCATCTCTACTATCTTGGGTATTGACATGCCTATCCAACGTTCCGGCTCGCTCATTATTGAAGTGTCGCCGAATTGCGGAGGCACGAGAGGCCCGACATAGACGTTGGGATAGCCATGCCTTCCAACAAATATGTCCGGAGGTGAGGAGCCATAGACCTCATTGCTCTGCAACTTCTCGAGTGTCTTGAAGTTATAGTAGGCCTTAAGCATATACGGATTCTGCATGTTCTGGTAGACCTGATTTGTCCTCCGTATTGCGATGGTTTCTGCGGACATGGTTTCCCAAATTGTTTGTCTTTTATATTATATAAACCCGCACGGATGAATGTTTACTGCTGGTAGTTGCTATGGAAAAGCGCAAGTATAGGGTCATCAAGGCAGACGGCATTGCCGCAATAATAATAAATGAGGGTAAGGTGCTGCTCTTCAAGAGGCGATCCCTTCCGTTCCTAAAGAATGCCGGGGCGTGGAGCTTTATCCTAGGGCATAAGGAACGAGGAGAGAGCTATCTTCAGACAGCATACCGCGAGATAGGAGAGGAAGCTGGCATCGGCCAGGAACACCTTGACTTGCTTGGGAAGGGATTTGCTGTAACCCTGTTTGATGAAAAGAGAGGCATAAAATGGCGCAACGTTATGTTTATCTTTAGATCTGACACTGCATGCGTAAAGAAGGACATTGAGAACGCTGCATTCAGGTGGGCTACGATAGAAGATATCAAGAGGCGGGAAAGATATACCAACATTTTTATGGCTGAAGAGCAGATTCTTAAGAAGCTAAGCGTGCATATAGATGGATAGCAAGGCAATAAAGGATAGGGCAACAAGAGTGCTTGA
This sequence comes from Microcaldota archaeon, assembly GCA_021804105.1. GTDB lineage: Archaea > Micrarchaeota > Micrarchaeia > Micrarchaeales > CABMGC01 > JAKAVK01. The sequence continues at coordinate 18,861 of JAJZKP010000008.1, forward strand.
TGCAGCCAAGGTTGACAGGATACTGCTTGCCAACACAAACTCTGAAGACCCAAACTTTGTTTACATAACGGATCTCATTGGAGGATTGTTTGAAGGCAACTTCCTTCTCATCAAGAAGGACAGCATAACGCTCTTTACATCTCCGCTCGAATATGAGCTGGCCAGGGAGCAACTAGGCACGCGGATAGGCATAGTCAACCTTGACAGCCAGAAAAAGGTGGAGATGCTCGTAAAAGAGATAAAGGGCAGGTCCGTTGGCATAAACGGCAACTTCCTGCCGTACAATAGTTACATGCGCATTAGGAAGAGAATGAAGATGCGAAAGGTAGTTGACGCATCAACGGCATTCGAGAAGGCAAGGGAAGTAAAAGGCATATTGGAGATTTCCAGGATAAGGAAGGCCAATAGGATAACGAAGTTAGCAATAGCAGATGTACAGAAACGCCTTAAGGTAGGCATGACTGAGAAGGAAGCTGCAATGATGTTCGAGAATCGCATACTTGAGTTAGGTGCAGACGGAACTTCATTTGATTCGATAGTGTGCTTTGGGAGAAATGCTGCACTTCCCCACCACAGCCCAGATTCTACAAAGCTCAGATACGGGGACATGGTGCTTATGGATGTTGGAGTGAGGATAAGCAACTATTGCTCTGATGTAACACGAACCATGATATTCGGGAATGACAAGAAAAGAATAAGGGATTATGAGAGGAAGCAGAGGATAATAGATATAGTCAGGGAAGCTCAGGCTGCAGCAATAGCGGCAATAAAACCAGGCATTCTAGGAGAGAAACCACATATGATAGCGCAGAGCATTATAGACAATGCCGATAATGGAAGATACAAGGGCACATTCATGCATGCGCTAGGCCACTCCATAGGCATTGAAGTGCATGATGGTTCAGGGAGATTCCTCTCTCCAGGATCCAAGCTTATGCTGAGGGAGGGTATGGTAAGCTCGGTAGAGCCTGGCATATACATACCCGGATTTGGCGGCGCAAGGATAGAGGATGATGTAGTAGTTACAAGAAATGGCGCCATAATACTTTGACCTTTAAGGGGAGTTCTGCTAGCTTGGTCAGGCTACCACCTTCGGGAGGTGGTGACCCGTGTTCAAATCACGGACTCCCCGTATTGTCTTTGGGGTTATATACAGAATTGACATTTTGAACACTTTCAGAGAATAGACTTATAGGTCTAAAGAGAATCACAGTCTAATATGCTGTAGAAACCAATAAAAAAGCCAATTCACGGATTATTCACACAGATTCCCCACATGCCCTTAGTTGTCCATTATTTGATATTTGAACTTTCGCACATAGCGTATATGCTGAAATAACGTTTCCTGTTGCCGTGTGATGTTGCCTTGATGTCTTTCCTTGTACAGGATACTTACAGGACATACGTTCTTAGCCTATTCTACGTTTTTGTATGATGTCCAGACTTAAACTTATCCAGTGTGCATAAGATTGGGGTACTAACAGGGCAGATTTATAACTTTATATGGGCTGAGTATCACATTTGCAGTCAGCACTTTGGTGTACAGTATGAAAGAGTATAGCTACATAAAGAAGACCTTGCTGAGGGAGCTCAGCTCTGATTCCTCCTGTTCCATCACGGAGCTTGCCCACAGGATAAAGTGCTCAAGAAGTACAGTAATGAGTAATATGGAGTTTCTGGAAAGGGAATTTGGTATGCATTACACCATAGAGTTCAATAGAGAAGTCCTTGGGTTTGTAAAGAACCAGATAGTCTTAGTTAAGTTCGGGATAAAGCCAGAGAGAGAACAGGTAGAGGAGATCTTTGCTGGAAACAAGTTCCTGCCTTTTGTTGCAGAAACGGTAGGTGATTTTGATATGCTTATAGGCATAGTGTATAATACTACAGACGAGTTCCTTCGTTGGAGAAGTAGGGCACTACACAAGCTACTCAGGTTCAGGCCGTCATTAAGGGCATCGTATGTTACAATGATCAATGCGGGTTTCCTGGCAATACCGAATGGGGTGCTGGAGAAGCTATCCTTGAACCTATTGGGACTTGATTCGCTTGACACCAAGATAATACTGCAGCTAAATGAGAATGCACGGCTAACTAACATTAAAATAGCCGAGAAGCTCGAGGTAGATGTGGAGACTGTGCGATACAGGATAAGGAAGATCCTTAAGACAAATCTCATAAGCAGATTCACGATAGTCCTGACAAAACCGCCTACACAATTCAATGTGGCGTTTGCGCTTGACTACTCGCTTGGACCAAGCACTACTTCAGCATATTACAATAGCATGTCATATTACAAGAGCGTAGATGGAAAACTCCCAGTAGTGAACGCATTTCCATATCTTGCTGCGGTAAGTGGAAGGTATTACTTCTTCGGTATTGGCTGCTTCTATAGTGAGGAGGAGGCCGTGAGGAACGTGGTGCTAAAACACAAGGAGATCTTCAAAGATGACAACCTTGAGATGGCATATGCACGCATAACAAATGTTATATCTGGGTACCTTCCTATAAGAAACATGAACCAAGACAGAGGACTTACAGTAATGGATATGGAGGGCCTCATTGGCTAAAGTGGTGCCGTATCTGAAACCATACAAATACGTAAGAATTCTTTATTCATTGGTCACTATTCGGCTTTGTTTTAATATCTTATTTACAGACTAGACACAGGGGGATGCGGGGGCGTGCCTGTCGTGGGCAGGCCCCCGATATAAGTTTGTTATAATTTGGTTCCTGCACGCATGCTAATATAATTAAAGCACACATGTTGATGCATGGCACTTAGGCTAGAGGATATCGGAGAACGTAGGTCGATAGAAGTCATGCGCAACATGTACCAGTATTCATGGCCGGACGATGATTGCTATCACTTCATATCAGGAGGCAAGCATATGCTAATCACTACTGACTCAGTGATCCCGGATCGGCATCTTCCCAAGGAGGCCGACGTAAGAAGGATGGGGTATTTCTTTGCAGCCACTAACCTGAGCGACATTGCGGCTATGGGAGGCAAACCAAGGTATTTCATGACGGCATTGACTATGCCCAGGCATACCAGCATTAAGTATCTAAAGGAACTTGAGAGAGGAATTAATAAGTGCCTGACTAGATACGGTGCACGGATGGTTGGAGGCGACTTAAAAGAAGGCAGCATTGCAATGACGGGAATAACAATAGGTGAAGCGGGGAAAGGTAGGCTTCTTCGTCGCGAAGGCACGCGAGTGGGTGATTTGCTCTGCGTTACCGGTGAGCTGGGGAAGAACGCCTGCGCATACGAATTATGGAAGAGGCGCAGGACCAGGGAATGGGCAAACATCATGATTGAAGTTGAACCGCGTATACGCGAGGGTCGGATCATTGCAAGGGCAGGAGCCACAGCTGCTATGGACCTCTCTGATGGAGTCAACGCAGCAACATATCAGTTAGGCAAGATAAACGATTGTGGCTTTGAGATAGATTATTCGGCTTTGCCAGTACATAAACTTGCACGGAAGGTCAGCGCGCGTTTCGGGAGTTCCATCGAGTACCTTGCCCTTGACTTTGGCGGGGAATACGAACTGGCATTTACAATAAGCAGAAGAAACTTTGTTAAGTTGGCAGCGGAAATGGAACGACAGGGTATGCGTGTAACGGCCATTGGCAGGGCAACCAAGTCAGGCAGAATGTTAATAAAGAATGGCAAGCGAATTAAAATAAGCAGCAGGGGATATGAACACTTCCTGAGGATGTGATGGTATATGGCGCTTAGGCTACACGGCACTTACGGAATAACATCTGACAAATACAATGGACTTTCCCACTTGGATAGCGCGCGTGTATTCCTTGAAGGAGGGTTCAAGATCATACAGTACAGGGGCAAAAGACCAGACGGAACAGAATTGCAGGTAAGAGAGCAGATAAAACAGGCTTTAGAGATAAAGGAGCTCTGCCGCAGTTACGGTGCAGCATTCATAGTCAACGACAGACTTGACGTAGCACTTGAAGTAGATGCCGATGGATTACACATAGGCCAGGATGACATTCCCATGAAGACTGCATCAAAAGCATTTAATGGTGTAATAGGCATCTCGGTGAGTACTGCAAAACAGGCCATGCTTGCAGAACATGATGGCGCATCATACCTTGGCGTGGGCACGATATTTCCAAGCGGTACAAAGAAAGAGGGCGAGCCCATAATAGGATTGGAAGGATTGGCAGACGTCTGCAGGCTTAGTCCGCTGCCTAAATTTGCTATAGGCGGCATTGAAGTTAGTTTGCTGCCGTCTATTCGTAAGGCAGGTGCGGATGGTATTGCAGTAATATCTGCAGTGCTGCGCCACGAATCTGGCTACGAACGGGTAGCAGCGGCAAGAGAATTCGTAAGAAAATGGGCAGCGCTTGAAGTATAGCAGGTCAGGCAATTGTTATTCTCTTATGGTAATACTCTGAGAAAAGCAATGATATCTTGCTTTTCAGTTCCTCCCTCTCTTTGACTATCTCGCCGGCCCTCTTTCTAAGCGATGCAAGCGTAGATTCTTTCTCTGCTTCCCCGTTTACCATGCCTTTGAGTTCTCCCACCATACGCTCTAGGTCTCTTATCTCGTTTTCCAGTGGAATGCGATTAGACTGCGCCTCAGCCATTCTATAGATAAGCTCTTTTATCTTTCCGGAAAGAATTTGGTCAATCGCACCATTCACCTCGATTTCGTTCTTCACGGAGATGACCTTGTTCCCTATCTCTGTTTTCATCTCAGCCACTTGCTCATAGAATTGGTCGTATACATGCGGTTGCGCGAGCTGCCCCGGCGAGGCAAGAATGTGTATCAGCTTCGGTTTGTACATAGATAGATAGTCATGTTTCCTTGCAGGCTTGTCAATTATGCCAAGTATTACGCCAATCTCTGCATTAAACTCGGATGACCTGTGGTCCAGGGCTTTACGAGCGTCCTTTAGTTCCATTACCTTATCCTCAAGGCTCTTTATCTCAGCATGGGCATCTACATTCCTCGGGATTCCGCCCTCCAGCCCTTTTATCTCAGAATTTATGCTAGCCTGTTCGTCTGCCAGGGCTGCAAGGGAACGTATGTGACCTTGGAGCAGGGTAAATTCCCTTACTTCCCCATTCCTGGACTCTACCTCTGCCTTGAGCATGCGCCAGCCGCTCTCTAGCAAGGAGAATGCTTTCTTGAATGCGCCGAGATGGTTCGGATATGCATCTAGCACCATCTTAAAAGTTGTGTTGGCTTTGAGTATCTCACTTAGCAACACCTCGGTATCCTGCATTCTTGAGTAGTAAAAGTCATATGTACCATCCCCGTCAACTCTACCGTGTGAGGATAAGATACGCTCCAGCAAGTTTGCGTAGGCTTCTTTTTGGTCGGAGATATAGGTAATGCTTGATGCCCTTATGAAGTCAGTATCGGGGTCATTGTTCAATGACCTAAAAGCTTTACATGCCTTTCCCAATTCCGCCTTAGAACGTTCTATGCTTTCCAGGATCCTAGACGCCTTTGAGTCTAAACCTGACAGTTTTTTGTTGAAATTCTCGGCCAGTGCGCTTTCCAGGTCCTGCACAGATACCTCATGCGTACTTTTATCCCTTCCGAAGAACATTTATATAATCACGATATGCTATATGGGTGTGAATCTTTATGAAGATGCAGTCTGCCATAGAGTTTCTATCTACATATGGCTTCGTCTTCATAGTTATTGCGGTTGTGATAGCAGTAATATTTTTCCTCGCAACATCTGCGCAGGCAAACTTTTCGGTCCAATGCTCTGGCTTTGGGGGCTTTACCTGCAACTATGCTTCTTACTACGCCAACAGGACTTATGCATATACGGTGGCGACAATATCGCTTAGCAACTCGCAGAGCGTTCCACTCAATATATCCAACATATCCATGACTGTTGGAAGCACTACGGTAAACGGGCTCTGCTCGCCCACGTTAATTTATCCAGGGGAGGTAGGCGTATGTGCTGCTGTGTTCAACAGCATCTCATCGCCAGGGGCATTGGTGCGCGGATACTACTCTGTGGGGGCAAAGTACTGCAATGGCGGCATAAGCTCACTCAGGCAGGGGAACTGCACGCAGCCGGTACTATACACTGGTGCGTTTCTTGCACAGACGACGTCACTGCGCTCAGTAGTGTTCGGCTCTGAGGTCGCACTGGGATCCGGGGGTGCCGGATTACCTTCATATGCATCGTTAGAACCGATGCACATTCCTGCGAATTTCGTAATAGCCCAGGACGGGGATTGGAACACGAATGGCACGTCGGGCAATATTCTTTATTCGTTTGGAACTTCTGGCTATATAGGTGCAGGTTACCTGGGCACAAACGCAGTGGCATTCCCGCAGAGCACATCGATGCTTAATAACGTGTCTGCGTGCTCCGCTTCTTCCAGCCCGATGATATCCATGGCATACACCACAGTGTATTTACACGGAACTGAAAATAGCGAGAGTATAGAAACATCAAACGCAATGGCATTGTACTATGATACCCACAGTACACCATGGACTGCAATTCTAGGAAGTGCATCGTGGTCTAGCCATGGTCTTGCCCAGTATGCTTCCAGCACGGCATTTGGAAATGGGCTTTATGGCATATATGTCGAGTGGTTCAGCCCGTGTGGGCAAGGGCTCCAGGCATTGAACATATCCTGATCATATTGCTGCAATGTCCTTGAAGCCCTTTAGCTGTATCCCTGCATCGTCATCTGAATTGAATATCTCTATCTTCACATTTCTCCTGTCAGCAAGGTCAAGCACATCCCTTACGGCAGGATCATTTATTACAGAATCATTGACTATTACAGCTTCTGGACTTGACTCGTTTATGCTCCTTGAAACATTATCCACACCATATGTGGCAGCGCCTACGCGCAGCTCGGCAAGGAACTTGTTAAGGTACTCAAATTCCTTTTTCACGTGTTCATTCTCGAGCAGGCTACCTACTGCAGAGCTTCTCATTACTTCACGTATCCCAGATCTCTCAGCATCGCTTGCGGGTACATAGAAAAGCCTCTTCTTGACCTCTCTGTTGTTATCGGATATGTACTTCTTAATATCGTCCTTAGTGAATCCCGGCCCTGCCAGGATTACTATGTCTACCGACATATTCTCAATTGCCTTAAGTATGTCATTGAAATACTGGATGCGCTGTTGTCCGTAGTCTTTCTCCTTCATCCTCTTGCTCAGATGGCTATACAATTCCGTGACAATGTCTATCCCGTACCCCCTTATATAAGACACAAGCGCCTTCTCGTCGTCAAGAACAATCACGCCAAGCCTAGGTTTTCGCGATTCCTTCTGCGCCTGCTTGAGTCGCTTCAGCATATAATCCCTCCATTCATCCTTGAACATGTCTATTACATCTCCAGGTGCGATGTTTATCGTGTGATGACTTCCTAGGGTCACAAACTCGGCTGGCCTGCCCTCTTTTATGGTGCCCATCAGCCTTAGCCTGCCTGCTGACTTATCTATCTCGACCTTGTCTATCACGATCTTTACCGTTATCTCCTTTTGCTCTCCCACATCCTTTTCGCTGGCCTTGAATCTCCTATAGCTGTGGCCTTCGGCCATATCGCCCTTTGAGAGCATAATGGCAAGCAGGTATAAGTCATCAAAGGAATCCGGCTCCACTTTGACAGCATTGGATACTGGATTGAACCTTATCAGGCGCATATTATCTGACCTTTTATTTCAAGCAAGCTTTAAAATACCGGCGAACCATATTCCATCATGTCAAACGCAACGCAGGCACTTGCGGGGTTGTCCGGATTGTCCTCATCGCTGATGGGCATTATAACTTCTCACGCATATATTGGCATACTTATTCTAATGCTTCTCGAGTCTGCATCTCTGCCGATCCCTAGCGAGATAATACTTCCGGCAGTAGGGGAGCTTGCTGCAACAGGTACGCTTAATGTATGGTTGGGGCTAATTGTTGCAATAGCAGGAAGCATGATAGGCATAATGATAGATTACTACATAGCATATTTCGTGGGCAAGGATATAGTGTACAAGCACCTTGGGGTCTTTCACATAAAGAAGGGCACGCTTGATGCGTTTGACGCATGGTTCAGCCGCAACGGACCTTTCGCGGTATTCGTATCAAGGTTGATACCTGTTGTTAGGGGCCTGATAAGCTTCCCCGCAGGGTTTGCCGAGATGCCTAAAGGTCAATTCTTACTCTACTCGTTTGCAGGCACCGTGATCTGGGATGCGGCTCTCATATTCTTTGGGTATTATGCGCTCTCAACAAAGAACGTAACGCTGCTCTTTGCAGCTGTAGCCGGATTTGCAGTAGTGCTTTACCTGATATACGTTTTTGCACTAAGGGGAATAAGGAGGACAGGAAAGACACAGGCATGACTGCGCCGGAAGCTTGTGCGACATACTGTAAGGGATCGTGTCAGATCTGCGATAACAGAAACGAAGCGAGAGACCGCAGGGTAATGCATTATTCCCTGGGCTCTATTATATAGTTCCTGACTATTTTTATGACCTGATCTATTGCCTTCTTTATGTCGGCTTCAGTCTTCGCACCAGTGCAGATTATCTTCCCGTTCTTGAAGAGAAGCAATGCGGTCTTAGGCTCGTGGATCTTGCATATAGCTCCAGGAAACTGTTCCGGTTCGTAATCGACATCGGGAGAAGCCTTTGCTATTCCATACAGATCAAGCTCGACGCCCAGGTCGGCACTTGCCACTATGTTCTCTATCTTGAACTTTGGGTTAAGATTTACCCTTTTACTTGAGGGTTTTGTTTTTGCCATTTGTATCACGTGATTCCTTTTACCCTATTTAAATACTAAGGGGAAGGTATTTATATATTGATATACTATACGTACTGTCAAAGCTTTTGTGCGCCTTTGGGGCGGCACGTCAGATTATATATAGGTGAGCATTCATGGGAGCCAGATCACATGGTTTATTCTCGGGCAGGTCAAGACACCTATCCAGGCATGGAAAACTCTCGACATTAGGACTAAGCAAGCTTATAAACAAGTTTGAGAATGGAGACACCGTAGTGATAGCGCCACACGGAAACTTCAGGAACATACCACATCCAAGGTACAAGGGAAGGATAGGCACAGTAGTTGGAAACAGAGGAAGTGCCTATGTGGTTGAGGTAGCAGCTTCAGGGCCGGAGAAAGTCACGCTAATTGTGCGGCAGGAGTATCTTGGCAGGCTAAGCGCCAAGCAGTAAAAAGTGACATATCCACACATATGAATGGCGTGGAACTTCCCGCGCACTCTGTTAGAAGAATCTTGTTCAAAGATCGATTACGTCACCGTCCTTTGCAGCAACAGAATTGGGAAATACTTTTCTTGCTTCGGTTTCCAGGCCGCTTGCGCTTTTATATCTTGCGCTGAAGTGTATTAGCTCGAGCTTCTTTGCTTTAGCCTTCTTCGCAATCATTGCTGCCTCGTATGCGGTCGAATGGCCCCTGTCTCTGGCAAGTCCGCTCTCCGCATCTGCGTAAGTCGACTCGTGAATCAGCATGTCTGCGCCTCTCGCTGCATTTGCTGTGGAGCTCGTTGGGCGTGTATCAGAAGCGTACACCACCTTCTTCCCCAGGCTTATCGTAGTGACATCGGTGAGCCTTATTGTCCTCTTCCCCAACCTTATGCTCCCCCTCTTCTGCAGAATCGAGAACATTTCACCATAAATTCCGAGCCTCTTCGCCTTGTCCCCCATGAATCTCCTCTTGTTGTTTATCTTGAATACATAGCCATAGCTTGAGATGGTGTGATCGAGCTTGAATGCCGAGACGGTGAAGTCCTTGCCTTCGTATATCAGTCCTTTCTGCACGCCTTTTATCTCAATAGGATAGGTGAGTGCGGCCTTGTCAAATTCAATAAGATTGCGCACAACGCCCTCTGACCCTCTTGGCGCGAAGACCTTCAGGGGCTCCTTCCTGCCATTGAGCGCGAGGGTACGCACAAGCCCTGCCAGACCTATCACATGGTCCCCGTGTGCATGGCTGATGAATATGGCGCGTATGCGCGAAGAGTTGACACCATACTTCAATATCTGCATCTGGGTGCCCTCCCCACAATCGAACAGAACGACGTCGCCGTCGTATGCAAGAGCCACGCTAGTCAGATTCCTCTGCTTCGTCGGCGACGCGCCGGCAGTGCCAAGTATTGTTACTCTGATCATTCGAGTTCAACTTCTATTGTAATAGTCTTATTCTTGAGATCCAGCCCTTTTATCCTTAAGCCCTTGAATGTTGACCTGATCTCGTCAAGCGTGGCGCGCCTGTTCTGTGCCATGTATCCTATCAGAGAATTTACCTCATCCATCTTTGTCATCAGAATTGTCCCTGCTTTACGATAAGTCTCTGCATCAGACTTCAACCGGATGACGAGCTCCTCTTGCTTCTTTATGTTTGCCATGAGTTCTGCGATGCGCTTCTCGCCTTCCACATTGCTTACGCTGGACCTCTCTGTGGAGTGCAGCGCATCGAACATCTCGCTTACGCTTTCGAACCGGGTTATTTCCATCCCCTGCTCTTCGTACTTCTTTATAGGCAGTATTGCATAGTCTGTGGTGCTCTCAGACCTGTAGATCCTTGGATCAGGCGTGTTTGACTCGACTGCAAACGCGCTTATTACTTTTGCCAGGCTCTCCGCCCCCCTCTCGTCTGTTATCATGCCTTTTGGATTGATACCTGCGAGGTTGAACAGGTTTTCAAGGTAAAGCGGGCCCACGTCTATGGTTCTTGAGAGTTCCGACATGGCCTTGGCCTTCCCGATTGCCGGCTCTATCGACTCCAATATAATGGATTCGCTTGTTCCCCATATGTCAAGTGCATCGGACTTTGGAAACCTGTATTCGGCCCTAGGCCTTATCTCCCGGTCCTTGAAGGAAATGCTTGAATGGCATAATTCTATGATGCCGTTCGGGTCAATCAGCACCATGTTACCCTTACCGAACATCTCTATTATCAGCTTCCTTATACCGCCGTCCGAAAATATCTCGAGGATTATTATGCGGTCTGTGCCATGCTGCCCCAGGGACTTGACCTTGCAGCCCTCTATCCTTTTCCTAATCCCCATTGCGAACTGTGTTGGTTCACCTGCATTCTCAGTAAGTCTTGTCTCGTTGAATGTCTGGAGAAGCTTGCAGTACACGGTGGTGCTCTTGCCCTCCTTGTGGAATCCTAGCTTGAAAGCTCCGTCGCCAAGGTCGTAGAACTTCTTCACGAACCCGCCCACTATCTTTGGCTGCAATTCGTTTATCAAGGAATGGATCTCGACAGATGCAATCTGGCGCAAGGACATCACTCACTTGCCAAGCCTCTTCCTACCCTCCTCCTTAAGCAACTTTGCGAAGATTTCGGTGTGCTTCCTCACTTGGTCGCTTCCTTCAAGGGCTGTCCCTATCTGTACGCCGTCAGCACCGCTCCTTATCGTGCTGGCAAGCGAATCTCTATCCTTAATACCGCCGGCAACTATGTACGGCACGTTTACGGCGCTCTTCACGGCTTTTATCATGTCGGAAGGCACTGGCCCGCCGCCTTGTAGTTGCGGGTTTGAGCCTACGTCTGTGACTATAAACCTATTGCCCAGGTACTCTCCTGCAAGGGCCAATGCCGCTGCTATTCGGGGCTTCTCCCGGGGAACCATATTTGCATCGCCAACCCAGCCCACAGTGCCTCCTGGCGAGACTACGATGTAGCCTACTGGCAAAGGTTCTATGTTCATCTGTTTTATAATCGGTGCAGAGAGCATCTGTGCTTGGGTTATCCAGTATGGATTGCGCGCGTTTAGCAGGGACATGAAATACACAGCGTCGGCATACCGAGTCAGTGTGGCTATATTGCCAGGAAAGAGCACGACCGGGGTATCTGTGGCATCCTTTATTCCCTTGGTAACGTAATCGAGAAGCTCTCCCTGTGCGCCTATGCTGCCGCCTATGAGCACTATATCTGCTCCGCCTTCTGCTGCTTCCCTGCCGGTCTTCATTGCCAGCTCAGGAGTCTTGTAATCCACAGGATCTATGAGCGTTAGCAGTATGGCTCCATTTTCGTCGAGCCTCTCGTGTATATATTTCTCGACCTTTCCCATTTTCATGCAATTAACCTCTTCTCTGAATATCTCTGTCTACCATTGAAAGCTTCTATAAGTTCCCTTATGCCTTTCTCTACGCCAATCTTAGGCTTGTACCCCAGCTCCTTTAGCGCCCTTGATATATCTATCCTCCTGTTGCTTGTAAGGAATCTCAATTCGTCGCTGTCGATGTCCTTGGTCTTAGCCATCAAGTTCATTATTATATTGCTTATCTGCCTGTTAGGCTTTTGCACATGCAGCAGTTCCGCAGTCAGAGAGAAGAGCTGCTTTTGCGTGTGATCTTGCCCATCGGAAATGTTGAATGTCTTACCGTTCGATGCATTCTTGTCCATTGCAAGTATGAACCCCTGCGCGATATCGCTCACGTGGACTATGGAGAGATAGTTATCACCATCGCCTATAAGATAGGCCTTCCCATCTTTTATAAAGGATATGAGCTTGAAGAATGAGTCCTCGAAGCCAGGTCCGTACGCAGCCGCAAGTCTTATTATGGCATAGTCCATTGATTCGCTTTCCTCCCGAACCAGGTTCTCGGCCAGCATCTTGCTGTAACCATACTTGTCAGTTGGCTTTAGCTCAGATTCCTCATTGAGTCTTTCCTTCCGCCATCTTCCGTATACGTCTACTGTGCTTGGAAATATGAATTTCTTTACTCCGTTGTCCTTGCAGGCATCGAGCAATGTTCTTGTACCCACAACATTGGTATTGAGTATCTGCTCTGTAGTAGCTTTATATTCGCTGACAATGGCAGCGAAATGCATAACTACGTCGACATCATGGCATGCAGCCTCTACTACTTTCTGGTTATTTATATCGCCAAGGTAGGGGACAGTGCCTGCCGGCAATGTGAGTGCGTGCTCCTTGTTCTGCACCAGGGAATGAACTATGTGCCCTTTTTCGATCAGAATCCTGGCAATATACCTGCCCATCCTGCCGCTTGCCCCGGTAACCAGTATCCTCTTTGCCATATTATCACACGATACTCTTTTCACCGGCATTATCCAGCAATTTGCCTGCAAGGAACCGCATATATTTCTCTGGTACGTTGTTCATTGCATATGCCTGCCAGTCCTTACCGAAAGGCAGGTAGATGCTGGTCCTTGCGCCCCTCTTGGCCAGCTTCTTGATCTTCTTGCTGCTGTCACCGAATCTGAACTCGAATATGACAGTCTTGCCACTTTTTCCGCCAGATAGAATGCGCTTTATTAGGGAGTCAGGAGGGGAGAGCATAACAGTATTTGATGAGCTGTCGCAGATATTCACAAATCTTTTTTCGAGAGCCATCTCCTTGGCCTTATCAGTCTCAATGTTGTCGAATATGGCCTTAAAGGATTTGACTCCCTTATGGCTTTTCGCAACCCTTGCCATGTCAATAGCCTGAACAGCCATCCCGAACCCTTTTGAGTCGTCAAATCTGTTGTCCAAGAATGCGTTTCCGAGGGGTACCTCCGCCCATACGAATACGCCATACTTGTTGCCTGCCTTGATTATTTCAGCCAGGTTTTCTGATGCAGTAGCCTCGTCTATGTCGAGCCCGAGCTGATTGAGCGGCGCCTGTATGCTGGCTTTTAGTCCTAGCCTGGATATCTGTCTGACCAATTCCAGATAGGTTGTGGTGATGTATTTGGTTTTCTGCCTGTTCGCTACGCTGTTGCTAAGGAAGGTTATAGACACATGCATGTTCTTGCTGTTGAGTTCCTTGGCTTTTTCCAGCGCAGAGCTCATAGTAGTTCCTGAAACATGTTTCTTCACCAGCCCGTATAGAATCCTTTCAACGAAAGAGTCGTCCTTCAAGCATACCACTCGCAAGCCGCATGGCCAGTGTTTCTTCTTGATAGTATGTAGCCTTATGCTAATATATATTGCTTGCTGATATCTTTTAATAACGAGTCGCATGCTTCATTTATCTAATGCTGAGGGCACTGGGGGAACGATAAAGTCAAACCCGTCAGACTTCATTGTAAAGGAGATAACCGGCAGGGGGAAAGTGCTGGAACCTGGCAGGCAGTACGCCTGTACGGATCTTGAAGAGGAGCAGGCATCAGAGGGCAAGTTCGCTACCTTTGTACTGCAGAAAACAAATTGGAACACGGTACAGGCACTTGTCAGTATAGCGAAAGTGCTTGGCAGGGGCAAGAAGTCTATAGGTTACGCAGGGACGAAGGACAGAACATCTGTCTCTGTGCAGCTAGCAAGCATATACGGAGCTGAACCTGAAAGGCTCCTTGCGCTGCACTTGAAAGACATATCGATAAACGGAGCATGGAGGAGCAATGGGATAGAACTGGGTAGTAATCTCGGCAATGCGTTTGACATAGTGATAGAAAGTGTGAAGAGCATAGGCAACGCCGAGACTGCTATAGCTTCGCTAAATGGAAGATTTCCAAACTATTTCGACAGGCAGAGGTTTGGATCAAGACTGAACAATGCCAGGGTAGGCATCTCAATAATGCGCGGCGACTTTGAAGCGGCTGTATTTGCCATACTGACAGACACTTCCGGGGAGACAAACAAAGGCGCAGTAGAGGCAAGGGAAAGACTCTCAAACGAGAGAGATTTCAAGGCTGCACTCTCCTACTTCCCCAGATACCTCAAGAATGAGTCTTACATGATGAATTATCTTGCATACCATGAAAACGACTATGCCGGGGCGCTGCGAAGGATTCCTCGGGGCATATCGATGATGTTCATACACGCCGTGCAGTCACTTGTGTTCAATCTCATTGTTGAGGAAAGGATACGCAATGGCAATTTCAACTCTGGGATATGGTGCAGGAGTAACTCTTATGGCTTCCCTGATCTCGAGAACGTGACAGTTGATAGTACATGCTTTCCGGTGATTCCACTCATAGGCTATGAGACAATGGATAAGCACATAAGCGAACTGGATAGAGGCATACTGGAGGATTTGGGGATAAGTAAGGAATCGTTCAGGATAAGAAGCATGCCGGAACTCAGCATGAAAGGTGCATACAGGACCATGCTCGCGCCATTCAAGGACTTAATTATAAGCGGGGATGAAGACAAAATGCGGCTCTCTTTTTCGATACCGTCAGGGGCATACGCTACCGTGCTTATAAACGAGGTGACAAAGTCCGATGACCTGAGCCTTGACCTCCTTGCTCCTCGGAAATTGTAAGAATAAAGGTTAGGCAGTTTGGCAATTGACCCGCGCAAGTAAATACGCCGGGGTAGGGATTTGAACCCTAACTTCCTTGCGGAAACCAGATCTCGAGTTTCGCCTGCATAACAACTGGCGCGTTACCGGATTCCGCCACCCCGGCGCAGTACGAACTTATTATGCAGCTATGGATTTATATTGATGGCACAGACTCTGCGCGATTTTGGAAAGCACAAACCGGGGAACCGACGAAAGTATATAAAAGAGATTGGTATAATGTAGAGTATCAATGGGTTTAAGCTAATGGAAGTTACGTTAGGAGATTATAGGATACGTTTCCTGGGCATAATAATGTTTTCCGTGCTCACTGCAATGGGCCTGATATTCTCTGTTTATCTGCTCCTTAATGCGCAATCCGCATATACATATGCCATAGCCATTATGTTCTTCTGCCTGTCTGCATTATCTGGGGTATTCAACATCGCGTCATCATATTGGTATTATCGCTCATATTTCTATGACGTGCACATAGATAGTATTACTAAATCGCTAAAGCCCCTCTCTAAATTTCCCACAGTTGCAATAGCAGTACCTACATTCAATGAAGATCCGGATATGGTCATTGAGAACATGAAGATCCTCAAAGGCATGAACTATCCAAGTGACAAAAAGCATTACTACCTGCTTGATGACTCGACAAATGCTGACACAAGGTCAAAACTCAGCAGCTTCAGCAAGAAGAATGGCATTACTTATCTGCATAGGAATAGCAGAAGGGGTTACAAGGCGGGTGCATTGAACAACATGCTTAAGCACTCAAAAGAAGAGTTCGTCGCGGTTTTCGACTACGATGAAATGCTCACAGACAGGAACTTCCTAATGGAAACACTGCCCTATTTCAGTGATGCAAGCGTATCTTACGTGCAGACCGAGAAAAGATATGCAAAGGGCACCCTGTTCTCCGATACAGTAGACCTTTTCGACGCTTTCTTCTTCAAATTTATACAACCTGCAAGGGCACTCAATAATACTGCAATCTTTGCTGGCTCATGCGGTATAATAAGGAGAGATGCGATAGACAGCATTGGCGGATTCCCAGAATACATAATAGAGGACACGTTCTTCAGCTTTGAGTCGGACATTAACAAGTACAAGAGCTTATACGTCCCGAAGGTATATGCGCTTGGCAAGCCCATAAATACATTCAGCGAGCTTGCGAAACAGCAATGGAGATATAATTATGGTGATACGCAATTCCTGAAATACTTCTTCACACGTAAGAAAAGTGAAAACAAGAAGCTGCTTTCGCCGCTCTCTAAGATAGATTACATGACCCATGGTTTTGGACTCAATTACCTATCTACGATACTTCTATTGTTTACTATAATATCTGTTTTCATTGTCTTCTCAACATTCCCGGTATCACATATCACCTTGAAAAACCTCTTTGCCACGAACAACCTGAATATTTACCTTGAGCTATTCGGAGTGTCGGCACTGCTCGTATCGATATTGACCCCCGTTATACTTACTAAGCTCTACTTCAATTCTGCAAAGAAGGGCTTTATGATATTTATAGTGAACTTCGCTCTTGTACTTGTTAGGACTAAAGCTGCAATAAGCGCAGTATTCAGCATAAATCCAAAGGCCAGGTGGGTTCGTATAAATACGAGGGATGAAATGAGTCTCACACGTGCAATCAAGAACTCGCTTGCAGAAGTGAGTTTCTCGGCATTATTGGTATCTCTCGGTGCCGTGGCTATATTTATAGATAACTTCTCAGGGGGAGTATGGCTGCTCTGGTATGGGCTTCTCTACAGCTCGACGTTCTTCTTCTTTTACAAGTATGGTTAGTAGATGATATATCTTAGACTTCATGAGACAGATAGGGGCGCGATAGTTGCAATGTGCGACAAAGAGCTCCTTGGGAAGGTCTTTAGCGAAGGTAAGCACGAGATAGATCTTAAGAAGTATGCAG
This sequence comes from Microcaldota archaeon, assembly GCA_021804105.1. Taxonomy (GTDB): domain Archaea; phylum Micrarchaeota; class Micrarchaeia; order Micrarchaeales; family CABMGC01; genus JAKAVK01. The sequence goes on from JAJZKP010000008.1 coordinate 36,024, forward strand.
ATTTCTACAAAGGCGACCTTTTGGATAGAAATGCCGCAGAGAAGATGATATCTAAGGAGAGCATATATACCGCCAACATAGTAGGGAAGGAATCGGTAGGCATATGCGTGGATAAGGGCCTGGCATCAGAAAGCGATATAGCCATGATCTCAGGGGTGCCTTATCTGCATATATACAGGATCGCTTGATTTTGTCAGAGTCTTCGTGCCCGAAGCACAGGCGCAGGATCCATTATCGCCTTTGAGTCTTGTACTGAAGTTGGTTTGATATGCGACGGCATGGTCGGTCTTGGCATATACCTGAAAGGGTTAGTGCCAGGGCCATACAGGAGATGGGTTATGTCATCCTTGTGATATCTCTGGTTGTGCGACTCAGCGTGTTCCTCTCTTCTTTCCAATTGCCGTATCTGATCCACCAAACCAGACTCTCGGGGTTGTCTTTTTCCAATTCTTATCTTCATTCTCTCGCCTAATTTAAAAAACTAATATCCAATTGGATATGGCTTTATTTAAATATTTTGTCAGAATATTTGTATGAAAGATAACTAGCAGATATGAAATAACGTGGGTTAGGGGCAGATAAGGACCGGATCCGGCTTACTCCATGCTTATCTTAGGTATCGTCAAACCTTGCCAAGGTTTATAAAGATTATTGCCACTAATATTAGGTTTGGTGCTTCTGTGGCCACCAAGAGCTTGTAGAGGATAAGTTCTCGAGAGCTACTTTTGC
>JAJZKP010000021.1 GCA_021804105.1 Microcaldota archaeon
CAAGGCTTACAGTGTACTGGACATCAAGGTGGCTGCCAGGGGTTGTGTTGTAAGCATAGTGCGACAGGGATATTGAAGACGTGCCGTATCCACCAGACTGCTTTATCACAAGCATCGTATTCAGGGTTTCAAGGTTAGTTATGCTTCCGCGGATAAGTGGATAAACTCGTGTCGCCAGTACAAGTAGCAACAAAAGGGCCAGCTTATGTCGCAAGATTGCTTCCGTTATCTTCATTTGAACTGCCACAGAATACTCTTATTCTATGAGTTAGTGTAATAAAATATATAATCCGTGCAATATTATTGAGGGCTTATAATGCATGGCAATATGGCATGTAAAGGGGCATGCCGCTCGTTGCGAAACCGCATAAAACCAAGCACTTAATAAAATATAACACTGTTATAAGTAAAATAATCTGGGATAAAATGGGAAATGGAAATCTTTCTGGAAATAAAAAGAACGGCATGTTCATCATTCTTGCAACAGTCTTCTTCGCTGCGATATCATCTTCAGGACTTGCATATGCGCAGTCTGGTGGATACGGCACGTCTTCAATATCCCTGTCGCACTATGCTTACAACACAACCCCTGGCAGCCACCTTGATGTCCAGTACACTGTAAGCCTTGAAAGCGGCAACACCTGGGGCACAACGCTGAACGTTGGCAATGCACAGTCACTGTCCGCATCAGGGATAAATGTCTCCCTTAGCGACACCTATGGCGACCCTAACTATTCCGGCACGGCAACCGTGAGCGTATCTGCATCAGCAAAGCCTGGGGCTTACAATATCACTTTCTATGCCACTGGCGATGACCCATCCTCAAAGAATGCGACCCTGACGCTTAATGTCATGGCGCCTGCATCAAACAGCACACCATCAAATTCAACTGTCATCCCTGTGGTTGTGGTTTCTTCTATCCCCCATTTCAAGGTAATAGCTGAAAACACCACAATGGTGAATGCCACCAACGGGGCAAACTTATCCGTTCAGTCTGGCGCCATACGCGCCGTAGTAAGGCCCGGCACATATGCAATGATAAACGGCGTGATACAATCCGAATACAATTTCTCGCTTGTGGTATTCAGCGCTGCAAACGTCTCAAGCCCTGCAAATACTCTAAATACCACGCCTAATGGCGAGGCGTATGCATTTGCTGTGAACGGCCAAATAACTCCTGATATCTCCTTAGTCAATGAACCTGGCGACCCTTATGCTGTAATAAGCTATGTTGTAGCTGGAAACAATACAACTTCATGGACCTGGCTAGGGGGCACCTACAACGGCACAGTTTATACTGGCGGATCTTATGCCGCTAAGAATGTATGGACCCATCCGAATGACACTGTAATGATGAACGACGTGTTCTTCAAGCCTGTTCTTTGGGTGTTTGAGACAGAGCAGCTTCCAGCAGCTACAACCTCCGTGCAGCCTGTTACGTCCTCACCACAGACCACTGTGCCTGCTGCCGCTACTGGATCTTCCACGCTATTGGATGTTGCCGTAGTCATTATATTGGTCATAATTGCAGCAGTGGCATACCTGCTTGTGAAGAGGCGCTGATGCGCCTCTGAAGCTACCGGCACTGCTGTTCAAGCTGTTGCCCCTAAACAATGGCATATTCTTTATCATCGCACTGCACATCCAAAGGCCGTGCCGTTGAATGCAAGCGTGTGCTGCTGCAATGCCCCCATTCTTCCTAATCTGGAATATGGTTCCGGTGGTCTGAAGGTAGTAACTCCCTTTATACGTGTAAAACCCTCTATAATTGTCCAAAGTTAACCTGTTTCTGACGGCCTCACCGCTTTTGGTGTCTATCGTGTATCCTATTCCCTCGTTGTAAAGGTATAGTGTGTTCGCAGTCATTGCAGCTGCTATGGTGTCATTGGCAAAACCAATTCCCATCACAGCCGACCCCGTTGTCCTGTTTACAAGAAATACTGTGCTGCCATATCCTGTCCGATTGACAACTGCCACAGCATCATACCTGCCATTGCTGGCTATGACTGCGCCATTGCCGGCCCCGTATACATGGTAATTACCATTCAGATAGTGTAGCTACATCTGCCGCAGCACTAAGCTTCTAGGGGATTGAAGCTTACAGAATTTGAATAAACATTGCCTGCGCTCTGGCCAGATGCCGTTCTATTCATGCACTGCGTCGGCATCTGTACCCCATTGTAAGGCAGCATGGCAAAAAACGAGGCAGAAAGCGCCAACGCTACCAGCATGAGTGCGCATATTGCAGTAAATGCCTTCCAAAAAGGCTAGCCCTAAATTGCAACAGCACCATTCCCACTGCCATATATCTTTAAACTACTACGGCGCCTGTTGGGAGGGATGACACTTCATTTTGTGTGGATGCCGTGCCTATGCCTGTGGATACTATGTCTATATGCACGAATTTGCCTGCGGCCGACGCCACTGCATTAAACTCAAGGGGAACGTCATATTGTGCCGATACGCAAGTGTCAAAGGTGAAGTTTGATGGTACGAATCCTGTCTGGTTTACAAGAGCCCCGTTTATGTCTGCTGACCCGGACCCAGAAACGAAGTAGCAAGGCTGCCCATTCCACGAACTTAGGCTGTAAGAGCTTATGTTAAGGTTTCTTAGGGAAGAGGTATCCACTACCTTGTTTACTGCTGTCAATGTCACCAGCGCGAACAACCCGCTTATGTTGCTCATATTCCTGCCCATGTTGCTGCATATGTACCTGTTGTTAGGGTCAGAGTACTGTGTTATGTTCTGCCAAGCTCTTATGCAGCTGTATATAGTTCCGTTGCCCGAGTGCATTACTATGGTGGTCACATTTCCTAACGATGGCAAATCCGTGAAAGTTATTACCGATTTGCTATAGTTATAATATTTCAGTATTGTAAGCACAACTCCTGGGTCAGTATTGTTTACTATTATGTCGCCACTGTATGACATGTTGAGTTTGGGCATGGTGCTTACTTTGTGGAGCATTGCGCTTGCAAGTGTGCTCTGGTTTAGGCTGTGCGCGCTGATGAGGGCAAGAGGCAGAGATCCGTACGTCAGCACAACATATGCCCCGCCAACCAGCACCACTGCTATCACCACGAGTAAAATTTTCATTGCAGTGTGCCTGCTGCCTGTACGTGCATCTGTGCTTCGTCCACCTTTTGCGTTAGCATTGGCCAATTTAACACCGTTACTTATATTTTTCCAGCACGCTTTAATAACATTCCTGCCCGCCTCGATGCAAAATGCCTGTAGTGCGTATCCGAACCCAACCTATCCATGCCTAGTTCTTCCTAGGGGGCCATGGGAATGGCACCAGATCATCTATCTTCCTTACAGCATATTTTCCAGACTTGTTTGCCATTATCACATCAATATGGATTCCCGACCTAAGTGAATTTTCCCATATGAGCTGCTTGCACATGCCGCAAGGCGTGCAGAAAACGCCATCCTCTGGCTCTGCATCACTAACCGTGGCTATGGCAACTATATCCCCATCCATATGTGCAGCCGCATGTGCCAATGCTGCCTGTTCACCATGCAATGTCAGGGATGCTGTATCCGATCCATAAGCGGAAGCCGAATAAACCTTACCAGTCCTGCTAAGCACAGCTGACGAATACACTGTGCGGCCTTCCGGTATGCCGTATGCATATTTCAGTGCCTCAATTGCAGATCCCACCAGTTCGCTGTATTTCGTGTCCATTAAACAACTACCCCTGTATATCTATTCATCGATAATTTATTGTGCGCGCCTTTATATAATTTCCACAGTTTAGTAATAATTATTGGTAATTTAATGCCTTCGCCCCATACACGCGCCGCGGGCCCAAATGCACAGGCAGCCATGGAGTACCTGATGACTTATGGGTGGGCGATACTCATAATAGCCATAGCTGCAGTGGCGCTATATTCATTAGGCATATTCGGCGGTGGCTTTGCCTCGCAGGGATCAGCATGCATAGCAGAACCCGGATACTACTGCGCTGACATGGTCATGAACACAAGCGGAAATCTCGCAGCAAACATAGGGCAGTCCAGCGGGTCAACCATAACGATAAATTCAATTGCATGTACAAACTCCTCTTCTGCCCCGTCTTCAACAACCGTTATATCAAACACAATCATGAACAGCGGTGCCATAGTGCCGCTATCGTTTCATTGCCCAGGGGCATCAGGTCCTGTAGGCAAGTCCTACAAAGGCTATCTGTGGATAGTGTACAGCTCCGGCCAGCAGTCAGGGCTTACCGCAATGGTTGCCTCGTTCAGCGCCACAGTGCAGAGCATAGGGAAGGTGACCACAGGGGCAACAACGGCAGTCACTACTGCAATAAGCTGCTATTCACTCACCCTTTCAGGTATTCACGGCACCGAATCTGCAGCCCCTTCAAACAGCGTTGGATGCCCTTCAGGGCAGTATATCCCAGGCACAACCGTAACCATAACTGCCACCCCTTCTTCCGGATACGCATTCAGCAGCTGGTCAGGCAGCGGCACCGGCAACTACTCCGGCACATCAAACCCTGCAACGGTTACCATGAGCTCATCGATAACCGAGACCGCGACTTACTCTCAGGCGTTCACCTATTCATACGGGGGCACCAACAGCGGTTCAAGCGCAACTATAACCTCGGGATACAGCCTGTACCTCTGCTCAGGGGTCAACGGGCAATACGGCAACAGCACATTCTCTTGGACCGGTGACAACACCTATTACTTCAGGCCAGGTGTCATAGGCACTTCAATAGGTCACCAATCCTCAAACACTTGTGCGTTATCCCCGACAACACCGTATGCCGCTGTAGGTGGTGTTGGCGTATCATCATCCTCTTACACAATACCTACTACTGGAAACTTCTCAAGCACGTCACAGACACTTAGCTGGAGCCCATCATCAACCTCGGCGCACGATTTCCTGTTCATAGCCACAAGGTATTCAATAACTTCAGTAACCCTCCCAGCAGGGTGCACTGAGCTTTCGCAATACACCGGCCTTGCTGCCTATGTGTATATCGCATCCTGCACGGGGTACTCAAGCTACAGCGTGCCTGTTGTGCTATCCACCGCAACAGCTTGGTCAGAATGGACTGTGTATGATGTTACCTGATGGCGCCTTGGGCAGGGTTTTTCAGGCCTTGGGCACATGCCACATGCGGCAAGCCCTATGACTCATTATCTCCCAATCCTTTCCCTGTAGCTTCTGCGAAGCGCAAGCGCCTCTCCTAGAAGAAGCCCTGCCGTGAATGATAGGAGCACGTCGGCTCCAAAAACCAGTATGCCTCCCTCGAAGGCGTTGGCAGCAATGAATATGGATGCCGGGGATGCCGTGCTGCTCTGCGTGAACGCCGGATTGAAGGCAAAGTCTATCCCAATCCTTATCACATATGCCACTAGCCAGAGGAGCGTCACTTCCAAAGAGCGCTTGAACATCACCCGCCCATCCTGTTCGAAGACGTTCCCTTTTCTTCCAAGCGCAAGGCCCAGCAGTATCCCTGCTGCTACCGATATGAACAGCACAGCATCCTGCCACAGCGCAAGCCCGAAGACCAGCAGCGCAGTGAGCACTATATATGCAGCAGGCCGCGTGAACAGCTTTTTAGCAGAGTACTCGGACCCGCTCATGCCCCGCACGGTTCTGATTGCCACTGCAACTATTAGTATGGCTATAAACACTTCGCCTGATACAAAGGCCATGTATTGGATTGATGTGGCATCATTATTAACCATGCCCCTTTGCCTAGAGCGCCTAAGCACATCAAAGACGCCTTTAATACTGTTGCATGCAAATAGCACTATGTGCTTGGCATGCGAAAAATGTCCATGTTCATGATGCTCAGCCTTGACGGCTTTTTTGAGGGCCCAGGCCACGACCTGTCATGGCACAATGTGGATGACGAATTCAATATGTTCGCTCTGGATATGCTAAGGGGCGCAGACCTGTTCATATACGGCCGGCGAATGTATCAGGTTATGGAAGAGGCCTGGCCAAGGATGGCAAAGGACCCAACCCTGTCAAAGGAGAACAGGGAAATCGCTTACCTTATCAACAACACTCCAAAAATCGTAGTTTCCAGAACGCTTAATGGCGTCAAGGAAAACGAGTACTGGAAGAATGTGCGCCTAATGCATGAACTTGATATCGAAGAGATACGCCGCATCAAGTCTCAGCAAGGCAAGGACATAATGGTAGGCGGGTCAGAGCTCGCCACTACCCTGGCCAGAGAGGGCCTTATAGATGAATTCATGTTCATGATGAATCCCGTAGTGATAGGCAATGGCACACGTATACTCTCCGGTCTGGGGCTGAAGCTCAACCTTGGACTTATCGGATCCAAGCAGTTCAAATCAGGAAACGTCCTTCTGAAATACGCGCCCTCCCCACATCCATGATGCAAGGCATATTACTGGTACCCACGGATTCCTCTACTCCTGCCGACCTGGCAGTGTCTGTTGACTGCAAGGCTCTAGGAAGCTATAAAAGGCCACTTTATGCATACGTAATCTAATGTGACAGCTTGCACGTCTATTTGGCCATACCTGCCTACAATGAGGAAAAACGCATAGCGCATGTGATGGAGGACTGCATCAGCCTGATCGGCAGGTTTGGGGATGACATTACCATAATGGTCATCTCCGAGAGCAGTGATCTTACTGATTCTATAGTGGCAGGCTATTCAAATAAGTACAGGAACATCTTGCTCCTCAAGAGCAGCGATCGATTGGGCAAGGGTGGTGCCATCATGAAGGCGTTCAAGGCTTCTTGCGAAAAGTGCGGTGGCAATGACGTACTCGGCTTCGTGGATGCTGATGGTTCAGTGAGCGCACAAGAAGTGGAGCGGTTGGTGCGTCTCCTATCTTCCAACAGCCTTGATGGTGTAATGGGCTCACGCTATCTTGCCGGAAGCAAGATGGATGGCAGGATGCCCCTGTCAAGAGCCATCTCCAGCAGGGCGTATAACCTCCTAGTAAGGATGCTGTTTGGATTTCATTACACCGATACCCAGTGCGCCTCAAAGTTTTTTACTGCCAAGGCACTGCAGCCCATCCTCCCTAGAATTGCACTCAAGCATACCACCTTCGATATCGACTTGCTATATAACCTGGAGCTTGATGGACGGAAAATTGAGGAAGTTCCTATAACGTACAAAGTAGTCCCCGGCGGCCTAAAGCCGGCAATAATTGCAATATTCCTGACCACACTGTGGCTGAGGGTATCCCATACCTGGGTATGGGGGCTCATGCCCGAAAGGTTACGCAACTCGATTTCGTACATAACAAACAGGGCAAGATGACCCTGCACGTCTGCTACGCTCTATTTAATAGGTTGTTTCCAAAAATATCTCTGATGCGATGAAAGCGCTTACAAAGCAGCCTGCCCGCAAGCTCCCAGAATCTGCTACGAGGCGCGTAGCGCTTATCGCTATCCTTCTTCTTGTCGTTCTGATTGTGCGGCTGTTTTACTATACTGGGCCTGTCTTCGCAAATACACAAGATGAGATAATCTATTACAGCCAGATAGTCAATACTGCGGTCTTTCACAGCGGCTATAACTTCTCTTCGTACCGCAATGTGGATTTCAGCAATCTAACCAACGTAAATTTCAATCCGGATAAGGCATTCCAGTTCTATGTGGGCCTAATGTATCCCGAAATAATGCTTGCGCATGCCTTCGGATACAGCGTAAACCTGCCGATATACTATGTGATGCTTACCTCAGTTATAGAGGCCCTGTTCATTTTCCTTATTGTGGAGCGCATTTCCAGCATACGGGCAGCTGCCATAAGCTGCATCCTCTTCGCCTTCCTCCCTCTTAATGTCCTGTTCTCGACCCAGCTTGAGCCACAGGTGCCGTTGGCAATGGCATCAAGCGTAGCCGTATACTTTTTCATAGTGGCTCTCGATGCGAAGACTCTGAGAAAAATTTCATCGGTTTCTCTTGTCTCTGGCCTTTTTATAGGGTTTGGCTTTGTAACGAATCCATTTGGCTCGGCGACACTAGTTTTCATTGCCTTATTCCTTGCCATATTATCTGCAAAAATCCTAATTAGCCGTTCTGGGGGAAAAGAGGACCTAAGAAAGAACATCATCATATTCGCCCTGATTATTGGAGGATTTGCAGCCGCCTATTCTGTGCCTGGGCTACTCTACCAAGCAGAGTCAGGAAATTTCTTTCTATATCCTGAGGTGTACCATTCGATAACCCTCTACCAATTTGAGACCCAGGCCTCTCCGTATCTTAACATTACGCGAAACCTTTCTATCGTAGAGATAACTGGGAGTCCATATTTTTATCTTCCCATACTGATGGACCAGCCAAGCTATTATTATGACCCGTACCTGAGGTACTGGGGGATATCCTTCTATGTCCTTGTGGGCATGTTGCTATTCTTGCCAAAGTCCAAGCATAGTTGGGCCTATTTCTTCGGACTGATGTTCATTGTTTACCTTGCGATAATGTCTCTGGCCCCAACTGCCATCATAACTCGGAATAGTGCCACATACGTTCTGTTAGACAGCAAACTGCCTTATGTTGCAGAGGCGCTTACACTGCCGTCGGTTGTAATGGTGGCGCTTGGAATGGATGCGCTTATACGGTCCAGAAAAAAACTGTTTGTGACAGTGGCAATACTTATACTTTTGGCAGTTGTGTGCACAGATCTAATCGATTTGCAGCATGACTCGCAATATTACCGCGCTTCCATAGCCACTGTAAAGGACCTTGCTGCGTTTGCCGCCTCTCATCCTAATTCCACAATATATGCCCAATGGATATTCGCAGAAGAGGCCAACCTGTATTCCGGATACAAATACCATATCAATTCAACAAGCTGCGCAAGCGAAGGCAGCCTGGAGCTAAATAACAGCTATATTGCGCTAGGCGGAACAACAAATTTTGACATGTCTCCCCCAATAATGTACAATTTTACTACATGCACTCTTGCAAATTTCTCGGAATACTCACGGGCATATAATGTCACAGACCCTTATGCACGCTTCGGCAATGACTCTGTCCCACAATTCGAGATAATCAATCTTTCCAACAGGAAATAAGACTAAATTCCCCAACCGCCACCATCTAATTGCCATAAACAACTGCAGGTTTACTATACTGGGCGTGATGCGGTTACCGGCATGTTTCTGAAGAAGGCCACTTCTGCCACTTCATAGCTCCAACCCTCCTTTCTTCAGCTTCTCCATCATATCCTTCGTGGCGTATGTCCAGACAACACCTTCGTGGTTATCAGTATCTTGCAGCTTGCCTGGAGGTAATCCAGTATTCTCATAATTGTCTGGTGCATTACTTTGTGGGGTAGTCTGCGCTTAAGCTCGGCTACATTGATAACCTGTTTTGCATCCTGCAGGGTATGCTCTACCATTAGCACAGTATCCAGCGTCGGTGAGTGCATTATCTGTGTTTGCATTTGTTTCATAGTTATCTATATGCTAAATAGATATGCGAATATATTTATCTAAGACACAGAATATATTCGACGGAATTCTACCTGCAACCTTCCACTTGCAAAGCGATGCTCTCTAGCCTTTTCATGTGTCTGCCTATCGCAATACTACCCGTGGCCAGTAGATGTACTGCATCTGTTCTTCACGTCATTTATCTCCTATCACGGCGTCTATGAAGACTCTGTTGTCTCCTACGTATTGGGCCCTATCAAAATTGCGTGTGAAGATGTATATCTTCTTTCCGTTCACGCTGAAGCTTGCAGGGGGGTTCAATCCGCGAGAATGTCTGAATCTTGTAAACTTACCATCATACCCTACCTTGAAATCTCTTATCTTGCTCCTTTCTAGCGAAAACTGCTTTGCCATACCTTGATCGTAAAAATTCAGATATGCCCCTACTGAAACATATCCTGAATGTTTGTGTAATGGCTTTCCCAGTGGCTGAGAAGCATGTGCAGATATCCATTCCGCTGCGCTCAGCTTCCCCAATTCATCGGAGAATATCCAAAGGGCCTCGAACATGCTGCTCCTCGTTTTAATGTAGTTCTCTATGAACTTGCTTCTAGGCACGTCGCCGCGTTCAGAATCTATGAACTTTACCAAGGCATCGTTAAGGGTTATGCTTATTTTTTCCTTCATCGCAATACACCAAAGTATTATGGCAGATAAGATATATAATACTTATCTTATAAGTAGGATAAATTATGATAACTTCAGAGAATATAATGTGCCAGACAAAGACCTTAAAC
>JAJZKP010000009.1 GCA_021804105.1 Microcaldota archaeon
ATATACTGTAATTGTATTTCCAGTAGTTATACTAAAACTACCTGTAACTTGAGAACCCGCAGTACCTACAGCTGTAGTAACAGTGTTTCCACCACTCGCATCACTACTTCCTGAACCTCCTCCTCCGCCAATTAGAGTGTAGCTTATCGTGGCAGTGTTGGGTATGTTGGCAAGGGTGTAGTTCGTGTATATTGTATCTGTGCACTGCACTGCCGTGCTCGTGAATGTTGCAGTCTCGGATGCTGAACCAGAAGGCATGGTCACACCGCATGTAGTAAGACTGTTCGAGCATGAGAACGAGCCCGACCATGAATTGAAGGTGTAGCCTGAACCTGCTGTTGCGGTAAGAGTAAGCTGCTGTCCCGAGATATAGTTACCTGAGGAGCATCCAGATGATTCAGGAATGTTTGCTGAGAGTGTTCCTGTTCCTGAAGTTGAGAGGGTAAGTTGGTGGCTGCTGGCTGAATTGTAGATGCAGCAGTTGTGCTTGGAGCTGAGAATGTATTATACCACGTGTCTGTATAAATTACATTTACGGGGCTACCTGAATACTGGTTGCCTCCATAATCGTTTGAGTTTCCATTGAGCGGAAACCATGCCACAAGATTCTGAAGATCCTGTGGAACCCCGCCAATACCCTCGGCATACAGAGACTCAGCATCGCTCGCGGAGAGTGATATATTGTATATCTGCACGTTTGATATCATCCCAGAGAAGAAAGAATCAGGATTATTCGAATCTCCCCCGCCTATTATTAATGGCAAGCCTGTTGCAGGGGCATAAGAACCACTCGTATCAGGAGCACTGGCCACGCCGTCAGTATAAATTATTGGCGTCAAGCCATTATATGTTATAATATAATTCTCCCACACATTGAGATTTACATTCGCGAAGCCGCTATCGAATTCGGACCCAGAGGAAGTGAACATGGACATATACACTGTGTTGCCGGAACTTGAACCAAGGAATATCCACCCCTGATTAGGGCTTGAATACTTATCCAGTGACAAGATGCGCGTATAGCTTGAAGGGTATGAAGTTGCATATACCCACAATGATATGGTGAATTGCGAACCTGTTTGGACATTGTTCGCAATTACGTAGCTGTTCTGCCCGTTGAATTTAGTTACGAATTTCGGCTGTTCTCCAGTGCACGTGCCTTCTAGGGCTATGAACTGATTTGTATTGGGTCCGTTTGGCCTGTCTACGTAGCATGCGCCGGGCTGCAGCCTGGGGGCCTGTGTCAACCCATTGAATATGCCTAGGAAATAAAGCACCCCAAGCACCACTGCAAGCATGAGGATCGCCCAGCCATATGTTGATAAGTACTCCATTGCAGCTTGCAATCTCATTGACCCACTACCTTGCATTTAATACCACACAATTATTTAACCTATATGTGCTTTTCACGTTGTATTGAAATCAACAGCTGAGAGTGTCATGCTCTTCGTTTCGTATATCGGCAACACCGCAGGAGAGGGAATATGCCCAAGTTTTACCTGGTATGAGGTACGCGCCTGCCACGTTCCGCTGTTTACTATAAGTGTGCCATGGTAATCCGAATAGCCGTTCTTGTGCACGTGCCCCATATGCAATATGTCAGGCACTTCATCGATGATCATTGCGTCGTGCTTGCTTGGTACGATGGGGTTGTCACCATAAATTGGTGAAAGGTGCCTTCTCTTGAGCACTTCGGTCATGGCTATCTCGGGTTTCGTATAGCTGCATCCTGGAATGCCCTGTATTATAGAGTCAAGCGATGTGCCATGGTATCCCAATACCTTCAGCCCGTGCAGGGTCATCCATCCCGGCCCTGACACGAAATGTATATTGCTTCTGTTGAACTTGCCTATCAGGTCCTCGCCTAGCGAGGGCTGCGGCTCAGCCCTTCTCACGGCATCATGGTTGCCTGGAAGCAGGAAGACGTGTATATAATCCGGTATTGCTGACATGAACTCTAGGAAGACCTCATATTGTTTGTGTATGTCCTTTATTGAGAGCTCCCTGTCCTGGTCCGGGTATATGCCTATCCCGTCTACAAGATCCCCGCTTGCTACTATGTACTTCACCTTCGCTGCAAGGGACCTGTTCTGTTCAACATCCCCATTGAGCCAGGAGAGGAATCGCGTGAACTGTTTCTCCTGAAAGAGCTTGCTGCCCACATGTATGTCGGACATGAATGCTATTGCAATATCCTCTTCTGTATGCTTCCTTGCCCTGATCGGTATATCAGGCCATAGGATTGTGTTAGCTATTATGAAAGGTCCAGATATCTTACCGCGTATTGCTATAACCTCGTCACTTACAATACGCTTAGATGATTCGAATATGCCTATCATGTCTCTGCTGCCCTCTTTGGACGGTTTTACGAAAAGGATCTTTGCAGATCCTGTCTCGTCCTCAAGCGTGAGGAGGACATGCCCATTCTTTGTCACTATCTTGTCATATACCATCCCCACCACGCTGACTTCCCTCCCAGAAGTGTACTGCCTTACATTGTCTATGCTGTTCAGCATGCTCCCAAGGCTTGTTCCGCGCACATTCCCGAACATGTCGCGCAGCTTTCCGAATCTATCGTTGAAATATGCAGTAAAGTCTGACACGCTTGAGGAAGCTATGTCCACTTCAACGCTCCTTATCTTGTAATCTGCTTCTATGTCCTTCGCAGCGGGCCTGTAGTTTGTTGGTTGTACCACCTCCACTTGTATGGGTTTCTTTTCTTCGGGCTGCGATTCCAGTATCTTTTTAAGCACTGTCTTATCTAGTATCCTGGCTCCCTGCGCTTTCTCGAAATGGGATATTACCTGCCCCGCAAGCGCCTCAAGGTCTGCGCCTTCTAGGTCAGTATCAGCTATATCTGAGCTTACCATGACCTTTCCACTAAGCCTTCCTGCAAGGTCCTGAACAAGTTTAGCACTAGGCATTACCTCCTCCATTGCCCTTCCAGGAAGCAGCCACAAAGGCATATATCCTGAGAGCGGAAGATATATCGCGCGGAATATATATTAATCCATCAAGCATTTTCTCCATGCGCTATAAACAGTGCGCCCTGCAACTGGCAGTGACTATGCGGGCTTGCGCTTTAAGCAAACCGGAATCAAGAGTTAACTGCGCACGCAAGAAGTAGGGTCTCACTCCTTTACGGATTCGAGCAGACTGAGTATGTTCCAGATAACAGTCCTCGCATAAGGAGGCAAGTTTATATCGTTGCTTATCTCGTCTATCTTATAAGTGGCCGCAGATGACCTAACGGAATAACCCGTACTGTCATTGAGCGCCTTCTTGGCCTCTTCCAGTGCATTTTTAACGTTCCTAGGAACACTGTTGTCGCTCAGCAGTATGTCTATCTGCTGTTTTACCTGATTGAGCGTCTCGTCGAATTTTTTATCGTCTCCCATGGCCATCACCTATCCGAGCAAAGCTCGGCCAACAACCTTTTTCAATACTTTTATTCTATGCAGTGCACCTTTTTATATACTCCCTTCTACCTTCAGATTAGCCGCTATTATTGCCAGTTTTCCTGAAGGAAAGTACAAGGAGTATGAATGCAACCACTTGCATCGCAATGACATATTCTATAATTGAGCCGATCGAATAGAAAAGGTAGCCTACCACAACACCAGATACAAGGAATCCGAATCCATAGAACGCATTGAAAATGCCGAATGCTGAGCCGCGTTTTTCCGGAGATATCATCGTACCAACCACTGCGCGCATCACTGTATCCTGCACACCTATTACCGCGCCATAAAAAAGGGCCGCCACAGCAAAAAAGAGCAGCCCTCCGCCTGCAAATAATATAGGGATGAATATGGGAAGCGCCAGGCCCGCGTAAACCAGGTTCCTTCCTACCCTGTCATAAAGCAGCCCAAAGACGAATCCAAAGACACCCTCTCCGGCCATCGCCACAAGAAAGATGAGCGGGATCACATAAGCTGTTATTCCGGAGTCATTCGCTCCGTAAAGAACGAAAGCGGCCTGGTACAGGCCTGCCGCGCTCACGGCTATTGCAACCGAATAAAGCATGAACCTCCCAGACGACATCGGGCTTATTGGCACATTCTTTTTCCTTGCAAGCTTCTCCCTGCCATAGTACCTGTATGCCAGAAAGAGCACTATTATTGCTATGATTGCAGGTATTAGTAGAAATGAGAATGCGGTTTGATATGTCATCCTGTAGAAGAGGACCAGTGCCATGGAAAGCGGACCTATTATGGCCCCGGTCTGGTCAAGGCCTTCCTCTATTGCAAATGCCCTGCCCACCTTGCCCTTCGAAGCAGCATTTGAGATTACATAATCTCTTGGCGGAACGCGTATTCCGCGACCGAACCTCTCCAGGAATATCAATACCGCAGCGACAATATAGTTGCCCGCAAGCGCCAGGAGCGGCACTGCAAATAAGTTTATTGCATAGCCTACGAACATTATCTGCCAATAATTCCTGTGCTTGTCAGCGAACCTTCCGCTTACAAGCCTTATTGCGTAGCCTGCGAACTCGCTTACTCCAAGTACTATGCCTAGGAGAAGAGCGGATCCCCCGAGGGTTGCAAAATACTGAGGTATTATGCTTCTTGCCCCTTCATACGTGAAGTCGCCAAACAGGCTTACGAATCCTATTATGACTATCAGCAGCGTCCCTTTTCCTATCCTTCTGTCAAGTTTCATTCCACTTCACGCGTTTTGCATGTCTCGGGCCCGGCGGGATTTGAACCCGCGACCATCACCTTAGAAGGGTGCTGCTCTATCCAAGCTGAGCTACGGGCCCGTCTGGGGCTATATGTGGAAAAATACCTTGGCATTCTCGGAGAGCGCTTCCGCCACGTCACCGAAGTCAAGCTTCTTTATGGATGATATGGTTTCTACCACTTCCCTTATGTCCGAAGGCGTCTTTCCTGCTACCGGAGCATCTGTCTCTGCTACCATACTACTTAAGTCTATCTCGTTTATGATTCTTTTCATGCGGCTCGAATAACGTGGCGGTATAGATATCATATGCCCCTTTCCCGCAAGGTATCTTGCCTGCTCCACGTCTCCTTCAAAGAAGTGGAACATAGCCTTCTCTGGCTTATGCTCGTCAGTTACCTTGATTACGTCGGCCATCCTGCCACGCGAGTGTATGACAACCGGCACTCCAAGCTCGTTGGCAATGCGTATCTGCCTTATGAATGCGCTCTTCTGTACCTCAGGCGGGTTCTTCTCCTCAACATGTGAGTCAAGGCCGATCTCCCCTATTCCTATGAGCCTGGGATTGCTTTTTATCATTGCCACATAACTGTCTATATACTCGGATTCTGCTCCTGAAGAAGCAGGGTCTATCCCAACAACACCGAAGACGCTCAATATCTTAACAATCTTTGATGTAGCTTCATTCCCCTTGGCGCTTCCGCCAGAAGTTATTATCGTTCTAACCCCATGCGAGAATGCATCATTTACTATCACAGATGCATTCTGGAACAAGTCAAGATGGCAATGCGCGTCTGTAAGCGGCGGGACCTCCTGTACATACCTAACTTTCTCTATAGACTGCAGAGCCTGTGCCACTAAATCCTCCCATATCTGACAAGAATAGTGTCTAACTAAAGAATTTTATACGTTATTTTTGATTCGGCAAAACCAGTTAGAGGAATCCAAATCTCTTCTTGCCCTCCTCCTCTGAACTCCTGAACTTCTCAATAAGCTCCTTCTGCTGCTGGGTGATGGATTTTGGTATGTCTATGCTTACAGTGATAATCTCATCCCCGACCCCTCCTCCGCGGAGCCTCTTTATGCCTGCACCCTTCAACACAATCCGTTTGCCCTGCTGCGTGCCCTGGTCTATAGTTAATTCCCTGTGTCCATCAAGAGTTGGCACTACTATCCTGCCGCCAAGCACCGCAGTGTAGAATGGCACTTTGGCTTCCGTGCGTATGTCATCACCGTCCCTGATAAATACCTCGTGTTTCAGTTCGTGCACCTCCACGTACAAGTCCCCATTTCCCTCAGCGCCATAGTCTCCCATGCCCTCAAGCCTGAGACGCATGCCTTCTGTCACACCTGCAGGAATCGCTACGCTTATCTTCTCCGTAGATATCACGCCGCCCTTGCCGTTGCATACCCTGCATTTCTTATCGTAAATCCTGCCCTTTCCTCCGCACCTCCCGCACGTGGTTACGGTCTGCATCCTCCCGAAGAATGTATTGCTTGTAGTAACTACCTGACCTTTTCCGCTGCAATCCGGGCACTTGATAGTTTTGGATCCCGGCTCGGCACCTGTGCCCTTGCAGTTATCGCATCTCTTAACATGTTTTATTGTAATATCCTGCTGCGTACCTTTCGCTATCTGTTCAAGAGTCAGGTCCATCTTATACAGTATACTCTGGCCAACATCCCTCCTCCGAGACGGCCCCTGACCAAAAAAACTGCCGAATATATCATTCGGACCCATTCCCCCGATTCCGCCGAAATTGACCCCCATGTCCCTAAAGATCTGATCGAAATCGAAGTTCCTGAATATTTCCTCCTGGCTGTAATGCTGCCCAAATGCCGCTGGACCGTATGCGTCATACTGCTTCCTCTTCTCCGGGTCGCCCAGGACTGCATAAGCTTCGTTCACCTCCTTGAAGCGTTCCGATGCCTCTTTGCTTGGATTCCTGTCTGGGTGCAACTGCAAAGCAAGATTCCTATACGCCTTCTTTATCTCATCGGAGCTAGCGTCCTTCGGAACTCCCAGGATTTCATAATAGTCTCTTGGCATGGAAATTACTTCTCTACCTTGAAGTTGGCATCAACAGTATCCCCATCCCCTCCAGCTCCTGGTTCCGGACTCTGGCCTGGCTGACCCGATTCAGGTCCCGGTCCTCCGCCTTCAGGTCCCTGCCCCTGACCGTACATACCCTTACCTATTTCTTGGAGTACGTCCCTCAACTCATCCATCTTCGCCTTCATCCCGTCGTAGTCTTCCTTCTCGATCACTTCCTGGAGTGCAGCCCTGGCCTTCTCAATCTTGTCAGCAAGCTCTTTAGGCACTTTATCCTTGAACTGTTTCACCGTGTGCTCAGTTGTGTATATCATGGCCTCGGCGTCGTTCCTGACCTTGACCTTCTCCAACTCCTTCTTGTCTGCCTCGGCAAACTCTTCTGCTTCCTTGACTTTTTTCTCGATGTCATCCCTGCTCATCTTGTTGGGCGCCACAACCTGCATGCTCTGCTCCTTCCCTGTAGCCTTGTCCTTGGCGCTTACATGCAGTATTCCGTTTGCATCTATATCGAAAGTAACTTCTATTTGGGGAACGCCCCTTGGTGCTGGTGGTATGCCCTGGAGCTGGAACCTTCCCAACGCCACATTGTCCTTGGCCATAGGCCTCTCGCCCTGCAGTATGTTTATATCTACTGCAGGTTGGTTGTCGTCAGCAGTGCTGAATGTCTGTGTTTTCTTGATCGGTATGGTGGTATTCTTTTCTATTATCTTTGTCATTACCCCCCCTAGCGTCTCAAGGCCAAGTGAGAGGGGAGTTACGTCCAGGAGGACTATGTCTTTCACCTCTCCGGTAAGCACTCCTGCCTGTATTGCTGCACCGAAAGCGACTGCTTCCATCGGGTCTACGCCGCGCTCTATCTTCTTACCCAGAAACTGCTCCACATATCTCTGCACTATGGGCATTCTTGTAGGTCCTCCCACAAGTATTATCTTGTCTATGTCCTTTGGCTCCAGCTTAGCGTCCTTGAGCGCCTGTATAACGGGCTTTGTTGTCTTTTCGACTATGGGCTGCACTATATCCTCAAGTTTTGCCCTTGTGAACGAGTATGTGAAATGCACAGGGCTGTTGTTAGGCCCCATGGTGAGGAAAGGCAGGTTTATCTCGCTTGTAAGGGTTGTTGAAAGCTCTATTTTCGCCCTCTCCCCCGCTTCCCTGAGTCTCTGCACAGCCTGCTTGTCGTTTGAGATGTCTACCCCCGACTGTTTCTTTATCTCCCCAAGCAGGAAAGTAACTATGGCATTATCCATATCTGTGCCCCCAAGCTGCGTGTCACCGTTCGTGGACTTGACCTCAAAGACACCATTCCCGAATTCCATTATAGTTACGTCAAGCGTGCCGCCTCCGAAGTCGTAAACCAGTATTTTCATGTCCTTACCAAGCTTGTCGACTCCGTATGCCAGTGACGCTGCTGTAGGTTCATTGACAAGCCTTACCACTTCCAACCCGGCGATTTCTCCCGCATCCTTGGTGGCCTGCCTCTGGTTATCATTGAAATACGCAGGCACCGTGATCACTGCCTTCTTCACTTCCTCTCCAAGGAATGCCTCTGCGTCCTTCTTTATCTTCTGCAAAAGTATTGCTGATAGCTCCTGTGGCGTATAATCCTTGCCGAATATCCTGTACTTGAAATCAGTACCCATCTTTCTCTTGAACGCATTTACCGTGCCGTCGGTATTCGCCACAGCCTGCCTCTTTGCCGGTTCTCCAATCAGTCTCTGACCATCCTTTGTAAATGCCACATAGCTAGGGAAAGACTTCCCATAAAGCGATGTACCTTCTGCACTCGGGATAAGCACAGGCCTCCCGCCTTCAAGTACCGCAGCAGCGCTATTTGATGTTCCCAAATCAATTCCTATTATTTTTGCCATATTACCACTTATTTTGTTTCTCCAGGATTCTCTTCCTCGTTCTTTTCCTCTACACTGCCATTCGACACGATGACAGATGCGGGTCTTAGCATGATCCCGTTTAATGTGTATCCTTTCCTCACAACTTCTAGTATAGTGCCCTCATTTTCTTTGCTTGCCTTGGCAAGCATTATCTCGTGTTTATAGGGATCGAATTTTCCGTCTGCCTCTATCTCCTTGAGCCCCAGGCCTTTCAGCGCATTCACAAGGTTAGAGTAAACGAGCTTTATGCCCCTATCCTTGCCATCGCTATTCATTGCAGCCATAGCCAACTCCAATTCATCCAGGCTCGGTAATATCTTTGATATTGCCTCTGCTTTCCCTACATTCTTAGATCCTTCTATCTCCTTTGCAACTCTTTTCTTGTAATTGTCAAATTCTGCTGCGAGCCTGACCAGTCTCTCCCTGATTGCGTCCGCAGTTTCTTGACCCTCATTTTGATTGCCTTGTTCCTCTGTCCGTTCATCCTTGCTCTCCGGAGCAGCATTTTTCCTGGCTTCATCAGCGTCTTCTTCGTTCTTTTCTTCTGCCATGAGTATCTCCCTCAAGTATCTCATCCAGTTTCTCCGCCATGGCCATCATGCGCTGGAATTCGCGCATCATGTCCGCCTGAAGCTCCTCGAGAGTGCTTTCCATGTCTTCTGATCTCAGGTAATACTTCCTCCCTTTCCTGACTACAAGGCCGGAATAGATGAACCTGTTAAGGTGGTATATTACTGTGGTGCGTGGAGCTTCCAGCTTGCTGTTTAGTTCCTTGCTCGTAACTCCGTCGCCTTTCCTGCTCCCGCTTATTATTTCCTTGAGCATGAAGGGCTCAAGACCCTTCTTCTCATCCGACAGGTCAAAAGCCTGCAGGAACCACGACACGAGTGTATCAACATCTTCCTTCTGCGGCCTGCCAACCGGCTTTATTACCAACTTCTCTTCGGTTGCCATGGGATGCAATAAACAATACAGCCTTTAGATATATAAATGTTTGTATTATTTCAACAAATCATTGTAAATAACCATATTATATTGTCTATTTACCACTTTTCCTAATAATGCATGCGACAATGCTGTGGCATCATCATATGGCAAATGATTGTCATGGTTGTAGTATAAATACTTTCGATCAAACATGTTGTTGAGGACCTGTGAACAGCATACTAGACATACTCTCACCTTTCAATATATTCACCGAGAAGGAATTCCCGCCAGGTTCGGTCTGGCCCAATCTTAGCGAGCCGTTGCGCCTCGAAGACCTTAAAGGCAACGTGGTTATACTTGATTTCTGGACATACTGTTGCATAAACTGCATGCACATGCTGCACGAACTTGAGGAAGTGGAGAAAAAATACACGGATTCGCCGGTCATAATCATCGGGGTGCATTCGGCCAAGTTCGCAAACGAGAAGGATAAGCGGAACATAGAGAACGCCATAGCAAGGTATGACATAAGGCACCCAGTGGTGATAGACAACGACATGAAGATCTGGAGGGCTTACGGCTCGCAAGGGTGGCCTACTATAATGATAATAGATCCTACCGGCAAGATCGTGTATCGCCAATCCGGCGAAGGACAGGTTACCAGCATTGAGCATACAGTTGACAGGCTTCTTGAAGAAGCCAAGAAAAACAATACCCTAAAGCCGCGCGTGCGCATGAAACTGGTCGGCCAGAAGAAGCACGGATCCATACTATCGTATCCTGGAAAGCTTGCATTATCCCCTGACGGCTCAAGGCTAGCGGTAAGCGACTCTGGCAACAATCGTATACTGATAATAAACCTTAATAACAATGTAATAACAACATCTATAGGCGGCGTCAACCCTGGGTTTGCTGACGGTAACTTCGCCAAAGCGCTCTTTTACAGGCCACAGGGAGTAGCATGGCCTAAAAATGATATTATCTATGTTGCAGATACAGACAACCATTCAATAAGGCAGATAGACCTGGATGAAGAATGCGTTTCTACCATAGCCGGTACAGGACACGAATCCAATTGGCTAGCCCTGGGCGGGGATGCATTGAAAGTAGCACTCAACTCTCCGTGGGACATTGCATACAACGAAGGCATGCTATATATTGCCATGGCAGGTACGCACCAGATCTGGAAATACAACATAAACAAGAAGGACATACGCCCGTTTGCCGGGAGCGGCTACGAGGGCATAGAGGACGGAAAGGGGATGGGATCTTTGCTGGCACAGCCTAGCGGACTCAGCGTCAGCGGCGATTATATCTACTTTGTCGACAGCGAAGCTTCTGCTATCAGAAGGGCAAGCATTTCGACACAAAGGATAGAGACCTTAGTAGGCACTGGTCTATTCAACTTTGGCTATAAGGACGGCAAGTTCGGGCAGGCGCTATTCCAGCACCCGCTTGGCATCTGCACAGGCGATTCTAACTTATATGTTGCAGATACTTACAACGGCATGATAAGGATGCTTGATCTAAAGAAAGGCGAAGTCAATACAGCGGTCGGAGGCAAGGATCATTACGGCATGTGCAAGTTCGATGACCCAAAATGCGATGTGTTGGGCCTTTACGAGCCTGGGGATGTCAAGATGGGCAATAGAAAGCTGTATATTGCCGATACCAACAATCATCTCGTCAGAGCATTCGACTTAAACGAGAAAGTGCTAACGACCCTGGAGTTGTCAGAAAGGCTGAAGACATGATAAAAGGAATACCGAACTCTATTGACGGGAAACTTGTAACATTCCTTGCTACCGATAGGCTTATACTAAACGGATTTCTGGTAGAGAAAGAAAGCTCGCGGTCATGTATAGTCTATGTGCATGGGATGACCGGGAATTTCTACGGCGGCCTTCTCTCAAAGACACTTGCCAAGCGTGCACTCAAATACAACTACTCCACTTTTGTAGTCAATACGCGGGGCCATGATATCTTGAGTAGCGGCAGGCTCGCAAATCAAGCAATGAAGCATGTTACTATAGGTACAATGGTGGAAAAATTCGAAGACAGCATAAAGGATCTAGACGGTGCACTTCGATACCTTAAAAGCATTGGATATGCCAGGTTCTTTCTTGTAGGGCATAGTACTGGCTGCCAGAAAATACTATATTACCAGTACGTGCGCAAACGCAGAGATGTTAAGGCGCTGGCACTCCTTGCTCCGGATGACGACTACAACCTGAATAAAAGGAACTTGGGAAACAAATGGAGAACTACTGTGTCCCGGGCCAGGGTACTGTCAAGGACAAGGAAAAGCAGGGAATACAACCCCGGCATCCCTTTCTCTCCAGCCCGTTTCATGTCTATCGCAGACCCGAAGAGGATCGAGGCAAGGCTATTCAACTACGAAGGCGGGCTTGTAGAATTTACCAGCGTGAATACCCCTATGTATGTTGTTTTCGGGACAAAGGATGAAGGCGCAGTAAAGCCGGTAAAGGAATATGTCGCAACGCTCTGGAGAAAGACCTCATCAAGCAACTATGGGTCGCTAATAATAAAGAACGCACGCCATTCCTTCAGTGGATACGAGAAAGTAGTCTCTGACTCTGTAATCAAATGGATCTCCAGCATCTAAACTGGCTTGTTCCTACTCCTTCTTCCAAGGAAGACCACCGCAAGTATCACAATAATGATTATTGCTGCAATCAGTGCGTATAGTTCAACAGGGGATCCGGAAGTGGAGCTCTGTGTCTGTCCAGGTGCTTGGCCAGACGCACCGGAGCTATTTGTAGGTGCTGACTGCGATACTATTATCGTAAGCACGGCATTGTTTGTACTTGGATCATCACCTGTTGCACTGAGCATTGCCTTGTACGTGCCTGGCTTTGCGAACTGGGTAAGTTGTATCGATAGAACCCCGCTGAAAGGTGGCTCACCAGTATTGACGCTGGGGCTAAGGTCAATCCCCAACTGCTGTAATGCGCTCTGGTTGTCTATGACTAGATTTGTACCCCACGTCTTTCCACTTGACAAGTTTACGGTATATCCTACAGTGGCTGCGCCTCCCAGCGCAACAGTAACGCTGCTACTATTAAGCAATATTGTAGACGTGCCATAGCCGCCTGCGGCATGTGCTGTGGTAATAAGCATCATGGCAATTATTGCTGCTGTTAATCCAATCTTCGGGGTACCAACCATCCAAACCACAATTAGATGTATATTGGTATGTTATATTATAAACGTAACTGATCAGGCCAAGGAACCTTGGGCCTTAGCTTGACAGTAATGCCATACGCCACAAAGCGACCCGCTGGCTTGGTCACTCGCCCTGCACAGCGAGCCTTCTCAGCGACTTCATGGAAATATTCGGAAATGTCCTTCTAAAGGCTGCCGCATTGATCCTTGCCTGGCTTATCATTGCTGGAGTTCCCAATCCTCCGACTACCATTGCCCATGCAACTACGTTGCCATGCGATACATCGATATGTACTCCCATGGCTGTTCCTACTGCACCAGCAACGCCTACTCCTGCCGCGAGTACCGCGCCTCTCCTAGCCCCTATAATATCCCTAGCTGCGCTCTCCGGGCCTATTGCTACGAACCTATCCTGAGCATGCCTTATATATCGTTCTCTGAAGGTCATCGAATTCACGCTATTCTATATCACTTTCCTGATATATAAAAGACCATGAAAATGCACAATTTCTGGGCCATCTTTGATTAAACTGCGCATGGATGGCCTGAGGAATGACATATGTTATGTCCTTGTCTTATAAGAGTAAAACCTTCAAAAAACCTATTCTTCCGGTAACCAATTTATACCTGCATTGATATGGATTATTGATTTTATGAGCAAAATGCTAGAAACCAAGAACAAGATTCTAGCCCTTCTAAAAAGTCGGCAGATGACAATAAGCGAACTGAGCAGGGAGCTTAAACTCTCCACAGCAACAGTAAGCCAGCACATGGATGAGCTGCAGCGGATGGGATCAATAGAGCGAGTGGAGAACCGACACTTCAAGAAATTGAAGTATTACCGAATAACTGAGCACACAAGCGAGGCAAGGCAGCAGGTCATGCCCATGGCAAGGTACCTTGCCGGAGTTGCTGTAGTTATCGTAGTCCTTGCATTCATGGTTGCTGTGTACACTCCGGGGCTGTTTAAGCGCAGTCAGAGTTCACCCGTAACCACAACAGCTCCAAATTCCAGCGCCGTACCAGCAATAACAAGTACTGCTTCAGCACCCTCTCCTGCAGGCGTGCAGTCGCTAGCATGCCCTATGATTGCATATACGCTAAACGGGAGCATAAGTGGGTACACTGGAGCAGACTTGTATAATATCAGTTACAACAACGGTACAGTAGCCGATTATGCAATCAGGGCTGGCTCTAATGCCACGCTGAATGTTACTGAACTTGTTGAAAACGTGCTTAACCTTAACTCAAGCATAAATTACAACAGGCAGCATTCAATGATACTATTCCGCGAAGGCCAGGGATTCAACGAGTCGCATCCTGGCATTAGCATGAGCATAACCCCTGCCACTTACAACGCAGTTGATAACGAGACACTGCATGCTACTGCAACACTCTCCGTGAATGCCAGTGCCAGCGGCACATACTGGCTGTACATAGACGGCCCATGCGGAGGAGGAGTAAGGCCGGTGTTAATAACCATAGGGAGCAAGCCGTACAACGGCACTGTCATCATGCCTTCCGGCACATTCATATGATCCGGCACGGTGTATCATGCAAGACGCACTTGCATGGTCAGAGGCTGTACTACCTATGCTTTTCTAGAAAGGGCCTTTAGTAAGTCTTCCATTGATTTAATTGCTTCTTCCTGGAGGCTATCAAAAGATATCATGTTGTGCATGCCACTCCTCCCTGAATCGCTTATCGCAAAAGCACGTATGATTCCGTTGTTATCACACAATACGCCATTCCCTGTCTTGAATATGTCCCAGCATGCTTCGGCGAACGCGATGTGATTTGCCTTGCCTGAAAAATTAAGGTCTTTTACTACAAGAAGGCTTACCATCAACTCCGCATAATAAGGCACATTCTCAAGAGCCGCCCAGCTTGCCAGAGTAGTTGAGTTCATTGGATTAGTGCCTGCCCATCTGCGATCTCCCACAATTGCCCCGGCAACGTAATCAAAAGACTTAGCGCTTGCGCTTTCCCTAAGTCTCTTGCCTGCTGCTGATCTAGAGGCACTGCGTTCTGCTGTCTTTGCAGCATGCAACGCAGCGTTTCCAGCAGCATCTTCGCTTCTAGGATTAATGCCTGCCCTGATTTCTGCTTTCATAGCTGCATTTATGGCATCAGGCCAGGTAGCACCTACTGATATCTCAACTGCAATGCCCTTTGCCTTTAGGTCCTTTGCAAGCTCCCTAAGCCTCTTCAAATCCGAATGCCAGAACCTCACGTTCTTAATGCCTGATACGAAATCGTTGGCCTCTTTGAGAAAATGTTCATGCATCTGCACAGGCTTAATGCGTTCTATCCTACCACCGTATGTCGTTACCTAATCTTTAGAGTGGCGTTGAAGGTTTATAATATAATCACTTCCAATAAAATGAAAGTTCCTCCTTATTTTCGGTTGTTATGGATTGTATACACGGCAGGCAGCTGCGACCAGTTTTGAAGAATAGACCTCCTGCAGCAATGGAGCCATACCTTGCGCCTACAGCCCCGTCGAGTTACAACTGTGAAAGTATTACAAATATGTATTGCGCACTTTCTGGTTCAATGGGCTTTTAGTCCGTCATGCCTTTGCATGACAAAACAGTGAAAATGGACTCCGCGGGATTTGAACCCGCAACCTCCTGCATGCCATGCAGGCGCGCTACCGTTGCGCTAGGAGCCCATAAAACAACAGTTAGAATTGGTTCCTTCAACATATAAAGTTTATGCACGCATCTCGGTGTAGAGCGCTAGGCAGTAATGCTTGCAACGGTCATCTCCGACCCAAACCATTTACTGGCTTCCACCTTCTTGCCAAAGCCTGTATGGCTATTCCTGCAGCCAAGAAGACCACGCTCCACTCGAGGCTGAAAACTGCCGCCTGGTTGACGCAGTTGCACATGCCTTGGATTCCTGCAAGCTGTACTGGGCAGGAGCACGCAGCATCATTGTATTTTACGGCTCCGAACACGAGAAAGATAACCCCGGAGAAAATCCAGATCAGGCTCCAGTTAATGGCCTTTGAGTAATTTTTCTTGTCGAGTCTCATCGCATCATGTCAAGGCCGCAGTGGCTCCGGCAGACTATGGAAGCTATTTCAGCTGTCAGGCCGGTGATATAAATAGTATATTCCCTCCCCTGAGGAGTATCGTGCCAAGCTTGGTCTTCAAGTTTCCGTCTTCAACTTCCTCTGCGCTGTCCAGTACAATATTCATGTGAGCATCGAATGATGTGACCTTGCCCCTTATATCCGTTCCATTCTTAAGCCGTATCATTACCTGCTGCCCTATGGCCTTGTTCAACAAATCAAATGGCCTTTCCTGTGTCGTTGTCATAGAATCCACACAAATATAACTCAAATTTTGATGAGTAGTGTATGTACTGGCGTATTTATTAGGCTTTAGGTTTTACCTTGGCCATGTCCTCCTTTCTTATCGCAAGCTTTACGGAACCCGTACCAACAGGGATCTGCTTTCCGACAAGTATGTTCTCGGTGACTCCGCGCATAGGATCTATCTCCCCAAATGCAGCAGCATTTATGAGGTGCTTGATAGTTTCTTCATACGCCGCCCTTGCGAATACCGAGTGCTTTTCTCCGCTCAGTCCATGCCTTCCCACTCCCTTTATGTTGCCGCTTGCAGTCATCGCGTCGGCTATGAGGAGCAGATGTCTTATGTCTACAGAGATCTTCTGTTCATCAAGCGTGGCCTTCAGCTCCCTGGCCAGCGCGTTCCTTGCTGCTTCTATGCCGAACTGCCTGTACATTGCGAAAACGTCATTTGTATAAGTCCTTGATTTGTCAACTCCCTCAACAGTAATTATGCTCTCTATATTGCTTCCTGCAGATATCAGGTAAAGCTCCCCTGTCTTGTTGTCCTTCTGCACTACTGCCTTTCCAGCTCCGTCTATGCCGCTTATCACCGCGCGCATTATCTTGACCCGCACAGCCCTGATCTCTCGCAGGTTCTTTGTATGCATGCTTATGGTTATCGCAAAACCCTCAACGGAGCAATCAAGCTTCATCAGCTTTCCCAGCTTGTCCGCCACTTGCTTTGGCGTCAGCTCCTCCGACTCAAGCTCCTGCCCGCTTAGCAGAATCTTTATTGTACCTTTGGAGAAATTCTCGACTATCCTCCTTACGAGAGTATTCATCTTGACTTCCGTTATCTTCCTGGACACCTTCTCTGCGGCTTCTATGTCCTTGGCTGCGCTTCCAGTGAGGTATATGGTTGAGAGTGGCGTGGCAGGCTTCTTCTTTGCGTCTACAAGCTCCACTATCCTCGGCAGCCCGGAAGTAGCTATTGCCGACTCTATTCCTGCAAAGTGGAATGATCTTAGAATCATCTGTGTGCCTGGTTCTCCTACCGATTGCGCAGCCATCATGCCTACCGGCTCGCTGAACTTTACCTTGAATTCATCATCTTTCTTCTCTTTTGCCATGCTTGTCAACTCACTTGCTCTCCTTCTCCCTCATCTTCATGAACTGCACGCTCAGCGGTTCTACCGCGTCGCCTCCATATATTGTCTGCACGATGTTGTTGCTTGTGTCCCTGACGCTGAAATCCCTCTCTACATAAAGGTCCTGGAGGGCATTAGAGAGCCTCCTGTACAGATATCCGCTGCGTGCCGTAAGCAGAGCCTTGTATACCTCGGAACCCCTAGATCCAACCGCATGCATGAACAGGTCTATCGGAGACAAGCCCGTGTAATAGTTGGTCGAAACGAATCCACGAGCCCCTGGCCTTACGTCACCCGGCACAATGTGCGGGAGCACTCTCCTGGTGTAATAGCCTCTCTTGATCCTTCCTCCTGAGAGCGTTGCCTGCTGCCCGAGGAACATGCTCATTTGCTCATACTGGAATATGCTTCCCCTGGACCCTGCCCGAGCCATCTGCATTGCGCTGTTCGCCGGGTCAACGTTCTTTATCAGTACCTCACCCGCCTTCTCTCTCGCTATGTTGAGGTCAACTATGATCATCCTTTCGAGCGATTCCCTTCTTGTGTAACCTATCAGCGGCTCGAGTTTCCTGGCCTTGTACTGCTCTATCTTCTCATCAATCATCTTGAACGTGTTTTCGAGGAGTTCTGCTCTTCCCTTCTCGATCTGCTCGGTTGTGATGTATTCCTTGACCCCTATTGTTGCTCCTATGAACGTGACATAAGCATCGGATAGCTTCGATGAGAGGAAGAGGAATCTCTTAAGCACTTCGGTTCCGTAGTCCATGCCTATCTTTATCAAGAGCTTGTTGTTGCCTCTACCGTACGTTTCCTTGGTGAGCACTCCGTCAACGAGCTTTCCGTTGACTATCTTGAGGGTGCCCCCAGATATCTTTGTCTCGAAGTTAAGGTCCTTTGGGAGAAGCATAGAGAATACGTCCTTGCCCTTGTAGAGCCCGCTCTTCTCCGGTTTAGGCAATTCATATATGCCCGCTATTCCGAGTATATACGATGCCTCGTCCTTAGTGAGCCTAGTGTCGTCTTTTGTCAGGAAGTACATTCCTGTAATGCCGTCTTCGTTGTTGGTTATAAGCGCCTCCCCGTCCCGTGGCGAGAATATCTGGTATTGCACCTCGAGCAGGTACTTCGCCTCCGCCTGCGCCTCCAGTGTCTGCGGTACATGAAGGTTCATTTCGTCTCCGTCGAAGTCTGCATTGTATGGAGGGGTTACGCAGAAATTTATCCTGAACGTCTTCCCCGGGAGTACTCTGACTCGATGTGCCATTATGGACATCCTGTGCAGTGAAGGCTGTCTGTTAAATAGTACGATGTCGCCGTCTATGAGCTGCCTCTCAAGTATGTCTCCCGGCTTCATCTCCTTGAGTAGGTCTTCCCTGTTGGTGTCTATGACGCGCTTCCTCTTGCCGTCTATGCTTATCAGATTCAGTATCATTGGATATGCTGCCCTTGAGAGAAGCTCCCTGGCCTTGTCAATGTTCCAGAGAGTCACGTAGAATGGCACTGTAAGTTTTGACGCTATGTCAAACGGTACGCCCACCTCATCCAGGTCTATGTACGGATCGACGCTTATCACTGTCCTTGCGCTGTAATTGACCCTCTTCCCGGACAGGTTGTACCTGAATCTCCCTTCCTTGCCCTTGAGCCTCTGTGCAAGTGTCTTGAGTGCCCTTCCGCTCCTGTGCCTTGCAGGAGGTATTCCCGAGGTCTCATTGTTAAAGTATGCAGTGACGTGGTACTGCAGCAGTTCCCACAGGTCGTCTATTATTATCTGCGGGGCTCCGGCATTTATGTTCTGCGCAAGGCGCTGGTTTATCCTCATTATGTCCACAAGCTTGTGTGTAAGATCGTCCTCGCTCCTCTCTCCGCTTTCGAGAGTGATGGAAGGCCTCACATTGACTGGAGGCACCAGCAGCAGCGTGAGCACGAGCCATTCCGGCCTGCTTACATTAGGATCTATGCCAAGCATTTCAAGGTCATCGCTATTTATCCCAGCAAGCGCGTCCCTTATCTCGTCTGGCTTGAGCTTCTTGTCACCAACGTAGAAGTATGTAGGCGAAGAGAACTTTATCTTGTCCTGTACTGCTCCGCAGTGCGGGCACTTCCTGGCGCTTCTGATCTTCTTTAGTATGCTCTTGCCGCTCTTCCTGCCCTCTATCTCCTCATCGTGCTCAGCAATCTCTTCCTCAGTCAGGTTCTGCGCTTCAAGTGCTACTATGCCCTTTACCTTGTCCTTGACTCCTTTTATTTCATCGTCGCTCATGAGTATCCTGTGGCACGATCCGCATGTCGACTGGAGAAGCATGTATATGATCTTTGAGAATTCAGAGTGTATGACCGGCCTAATGAGCTCTATGTGGCCAAAGTGGCCTGGGCAGGTCTTTGCCCTTGCCCCGCAGGTCTTGCACACAAGCCCAGGGTCTATTACTCCCAGGCGCTGGTCCAGCAGGCCTCCATCTATGGGATAGCCGTCTTCGTTGTATGTGTCAGGCACGCTGAGCTTTACTACACTCAGCTTCTTGGTCTGCTCAGGGGATATTATCCCGAATTTCACGCTCTGGATTACTTCTGCCTGCATATTATCATCACAAATTCAGCTTGATGCTCGGCATTATGTGCAGAGACTTTATTTCATCAAGCAGTATCTTGAAAGCATAACTTATCTCAACTTCTTCGAACGAGCTGCTGCCGTCCAGCGGGCAGACTGCTACTCTCTTTATCCTGTCGTAGTAGCCTATATCGCCGCACTGCTTGCATATAAGCACCTCTGCCTTGTCGCTCTGGTCAAGAAGCCTTTCCTTGAGTAGCAGGCTCGCTCCGTATCCTATCAGCGCGTCACGTTCCATTTCCCCGAATCTGAGCGCACCCTGCCTGGCCTTTCCTTCAGTAGGCTGGTGCGTTAATATCTGTACTTTGCCCCTGCTCCTTACCTGCATCTTGTTGCTCACCATATGGTAGAGCCTGTTGTAATACACTACACCGGTAAATATCTTCGCCTTGAATGGCATTCCAGTTATTCCATCGTAGAGCACTTCCTCTCCGTTCCTGTCAAATCCGTGCTTCTCAAGCATCTTGCTGTACTCTTCCATGCGCACGGAGCCCTTCTCCGCAAATGCCGTGCCGTTTATTATCTTCCCATCTACTGCTCCGGCCTTCCCGGCCAGCTCCTCAAGCAAGTGACCAAATGTAAGTCTTGTGGGTATCGAGTGCGGGTTAAGCAGCAGGTCAGGCACCACTCCATTTTCAGTGAATGGCATGTCCTCCTGCGGCACTATCATGGCAATGACTCCTTTCTGCCCGTGCCTGCTGGCAAACTTATCCCCTCTCTCTGGTACCCTCAGGCTCCTTACCCTCACCTTGACTATCTTTGTAGCTCCTGTTGACTCGGTGAACACAACGCTGTCCACGTCCCCGAATTCCCCTGTCTTTAGAATTGACGAATCGTCGCGCATCTTCTCTTCCAGTCCTCCAGCCCCTATGTTCTCTTCAAGGAACCTTGGCGGCGCTACCTTCCCAATAAGTGCATCTCCCTCGTCAACGTGCATCTCAGGCTCTATTATTCCGTCGTCTCCAAGTTTCGAATATACGTGCTCGCCCATGTAGCCTTCGGCCGTAGGCGCGGGTATCTTGAACTTGTCCTTCTGGCCTCCTGGGTACCTCCTTTCCTCGTCTACATATGTCTTGTAGAAGATGCTCCTCCCCAGGCCCCTGTCAACGGCAGACTTGTTGATTACTACTGCATCTGCCATGTTGTATCCGTAGTAAGTGGAAAGCGCAACGACGAAATTCTGCCCGCTTGGGTGGTGCTTTATGTTGACCCCTTCATACGCCGATGTCGTTACTATAGGCGCTTGCGGGTAGAACAGGAGGTATGCACGCGAATCGAATCTGATGTTGAAGTTAGATGCATAAAGTCCCTCTGCCTGCTTTGTGAAGTTTGCTAGCATCGCGTGCCTTGCGATGTTGTTGTGCTCCGGGAATGGCGTGGTGTTGACCGTGAATCCAAATATTGCCGTTACGTCTATTTCCATGTGTGTGGTCTGGTCAGTTATGTCTTCGTCGCCAAACGCCACTATGGCATTCTCCTCCTCCTCAGCGTCTAGATATTCCAACACTCCGTTCCTAAGCAGGTAATTGAAGTCGATCTCATGCTTCCAGAGCTTGTCCAGTAACTCAGGGGTCAGCTTCGACTTCTTATCTTCTATTATTATATAGGGCTTCCTTATCCTTCCCTTGTCGGTGTTTATGTCTATTGAGTTGAGCTTCTCAATGAGCGCCACATTGACCTCTCCGGAGATAAGCCCCTTTCTCCTGGCCTCCCTGACTTCCTTAACATAGGTCTTCGGGTCGTCCACATATCCAAGGATTCTCCCGTTCAGATACAAGTAATACTTATTGTTATCTTCTTTTGCCATAATATCAGACCTGCTCTACCTTACCTATGCCCTTAAGCTTCTGTTCTATCTGCCCTTCCTCTGCCCCTACAGTGACCTTCGACATTATAGCAAGGTATTTGGTAAGCCCAACCTCCTGTCCTTCCGGGGTCTCAGACGGGCATATCTTCCCCCACTGGGTTCCGTGTACATCCCTTGCCCTGAAGTGCGGGTGCTTCTTTGCGAGAGGGGACTTGACCCTCCTCAGATGAGTGTACGAACTTATGAAATTGGTCCTGTCAAGAACCTGAGAGACTCCGGTCTGGCCTGCAACCCATGTCCCCGTACCCATTGCGTAAGCGATCTTCTCAGTCAGTGTGTCTGGATTGATTATCGCCTGTATGCTGAGCTTTCTGCCTCTTGCGCTTGTCCTCTCAATCTGATACTTTACCTCTTTGACGAAGAACCTGAACGCGTACGCAAAGAGCTCCTCCATGAGCTCGCCAGAGAACTTGACTCTCTTGTTGGCATAGTGGTCCTTGTCGTCCTGACGCGCTAGCCTGTTCCCTATTATAGTAGCCTTCCTTGCCATTTGTATAAGGTACTTGCCCTTCTCCCTCCTATCTTCGCTGCCACCGCCTATATGCGGGAGAAGATAATTGTCTAGTTGCATCTCAGCCCTTTTCTCCTGATACTTGCTTGCTTGACCCGGTGCCGCCATCTTACCAAGCTCAAGCAGTGCATCCTTCGGCTGAAGGTCCTTTGCATCGCTTGTCTCTATGCTTAGAAGCAGGTCGTTCTTGAAAGGAAGCAGATCGCTGGCGAAGTTCAGCACCTCGTCTATCTGCAGGCCGAGTGCCCTTAGAAGCATTATGAGGTCGATGCTCTTGCTTGTCGTTGGAAAGTCAACAGAGAAAGTACCATTCTGGTTTCTAGTCACTACACAGCGTGCCCTGAATCCCGGAGTCGTTGAGAAGACGCGGCTCTTCACTTCACGCCCATCCCCCTCCCTGGTAGTTATTATCCTATTTGGCGCCACATCTTCAAGTCCTATAAGTACTCTCTCTACGCCTTTGATTATGAAGTAGCCTCCAGGATCCTCTGGGTCTTCGCCATTCTCTATCAACTGGCTTCTAGCCATTGTCTTTGTATTGCAGAGGTTGCTCCTGACCATTATGGGTAATTCGCCTACGAACACTTCTCCATATGCGGCTGTCTTCTCTATTCCCCTTATGATGGGCACTACCTCTATGAATATTGGTGTGGCATATGTGAGGTTCCTAAGCCGCGCTTCATTCGGCAGTATGCTCCTCCTTGAACCGTCAGACTCGATTATTGAGACGCGGTCTAGCCGTATGTTCCCCAACTTTAGCGCAAAGCCCTCCACGCTAGGCTCTATAAGATTCTGCCTGCTGACTACCTTCTGCAAGCTTGAGTCAAGAAATCTGTTGAAGCTCTCCGTCTGGTGCGAGACCAAGGAAGTTGAGTTGAGATACGAATCTAACAAACCATATTGTTTCATGTACATCACACCGTAGAGGAAATTAACCCTCTACTACGACTCTGTAATAAAGATATGCATTGCCGTTGTCGTTCCTGCTTATCTTTATGACATGCCCGGGCTTTGCACCCAGCTTCCTGCACTGCGGGTCACTCTCCATGATCTTTGGGAGATTCTCCAGCGCTATGTGCTTTTCCTGCAAGAGTTCGTTCACTTCCTTAAGCCTGAGTATCTCATGTACCGGTACAATTTCATGGTCGCTTTTACCTGCCAAAGATCCACCTAAAAAGAGCACTAACAACGACGCGCATGCCGTAAGGTATATATATCAAAACCTTTATAACCCCTCCGCTCATTCGTGTGACTGCCACTATCCTGCACATGTGGGGGCTTTGTAGCATGCCACTTCTATTTATAGAGCAAAGCCACATATATGAATATAATAAAGGAAATTCCTATCAAAAGTGTGCTAAGATGCAATTCCTGCTTATAGCCAAAGACTTCAAGGAAGGTGGCCTTGAAAGACGCATGAAATGCCGCGCAGATCACGTGCGATTATGCGATAAGCTGGTAGCCGAGGGCAAATACATATACGGGGTTGCAACCCTCGATGATAAGGGAAAGATGACAGGCTCTGTCATGATATTCGATTTTCCTAGCAGGAAAGAGCTTGACGACTACCTGAAGATAGAGCCATATGTCCTAGGGAACGTATGGGACTCCATAGACATAATACCTTGCCAGCCCGGGCCTTCTTTTACCGAAGGGCACAAGAAGACATTAAAGTGATCAGTGACGAAACAGTTAAATGCATCATTTATGAAGTATCCATGGTACAATGCCCGCAGACTTCAATGTAACGGCTTACGACGTGGAAGGTCAAGTAGACTACAACAAGCTTATTGAGAGATTCGGCATCAAGCCGATAACCAGGGAGCTCGAGAGGCGCATGGAGAGGGATGCTGGAGAGCTGCATTTCATGATGCGCCGTGGAGTGGTCTTTGCGCATCGCGACCTCGATTGGCTCCTTGACGAGTACGAGAAAGGAAACAAGTTTTACCTGTACACCGGACTTGCACCATCAGGGAACATGACAATAGCGCATCTGGTCCCATTCATATTCACCAAATGGCTGCAGGAGAGCTTCGGCGTAGAGGTATATATTCAGATTCCGGACGAAGAGAAGTTCCTTACCAGGCACGACCCTAACCTTACGCTTGATAAGGTCCATGACCTGGCCACTGAAGCCGCGCTAAACATACTTGCGCTTGGATTCGACCCTGGCAAGACCAAGATCTTCATGGACACTGACTATGCGGGATTCATGTACAAGCAGGCAGTCAGGATATCAAAATACATAACATTCTCCATAGCCAAGGATGCATACGGTTTTGGCAACGACACGAATGTGGGCACACTTTTCTATCCAAGCATGCAGGCAGTTCCTGCCTTCATGAAATCCGTACAGGAGGGAAGGAATATACCATGCCTGATACCGCTGGGAGTTGACCAGGATGTGCACTTCAGGGTAGCAAGGAATGCCATAGATAAACTAGGATATTACAAGCCTGCAATATTGCACGCGAAGTTCCTCCCCGGGCTGAAAGGGGAGCCAAAGATGTCAGCAAGCGATCCTGACACGGCAATTTATCTTTCTGATACCCCTGAAGTTGTCAGGAAGAAGGTGAACAAGGCCATCACGGGCCAGCAAGCAACAGCGGAATTGCAGAAAAAGCTCGGCGGGGATCCTGAGAAGTGCTCAGTTTGCCAATATTACAAATTCCTGTTTGAGCCTGATGACGCGAAGCTTGAGAAGATATTCGAGGGCGAGAGGAAGGGTACCATGCTTGCGGGTGAGCACAAGGCCGCACTTGCAAAAGCCATCAACGAATTCCTTGCAGAGCACAGGAACAGGAAAGAAGAGCTCCGGGGCACGCTAGGCAGCGTCATGTTGAAAGGCTGAAAGGTAGCCATCCCTGCAGCAAAACCTTTGAGAGTAGAAAGGGTTTTAAGCCTTCTTTGCATTCGTCTTATAGCCGACCAGTGATATGAGTGCTATACCTTAAGTCACTCACTATAGACAAGTTCAAGTCGTTCAAGCACGCAGAGATAGTGGTAAGCAAGGGCTTCACCTGCGTTGTCGGACCCAACGGCAGCGGAAAAAGCAACATATGCGATGCACTCCTTTTCGGGTTAGGAGAAAACTCAATGAACAGGCTCCGCGTCAACAAGCTCGACGAGCTGATAGACTTCAGCATAAAGAGGAAGCGTTCCGATGTAGCGAAAGCCCATGTCAAGCTTGAGCTTGCAGGCGACCAGGACTACGTCATAGTGAGGACGGTCAGGTCTGACGGGAAAACGCAGTACAGCGTCAATGGAAAACATATGACAAGGCAGGAAGTGCTTGAAATACTCAACGTAAATAGGATACGCGCAGATGAGACCAGTACTATAACTCAGGGGGAGATAAACAGGATAATATCCCTGAGTCCCAAGGAGCGCAGGGAGCTAATAGACATCGCTTCCGGAATAAAGGAGTTTGAGGCGAAGAAGGCCGATGCTCTGCGGGAGCTCGATAAAGTCAGCCAGAGGATACTTGAAACGCAGGGAATGCTGAACGAGAAGGTCTCTTTCCTCAGGGAACTTGAGAAGGAGAAGGAATCTGCAGAGCGGTTTATAGAATACACCGCAAAACTAAAGTCGCTCAGGTACAGCATACTGGTTACTAGGAAGGAAATGCTGAAGACAGCACTTGATGGATTCACAAAAGATCTTGCCGTTGCCGACTCGAAGCGGAACGAGACTGAGTTCAGGAGAAGCGAGATAGCCAAGAAGCTAAACGACTATGAGTCCGAGCGCGAGAGCCTGACCCACAACATAGGAGCGAGCAGCGCCGCAGTGAATGATGTCAATTCTAGATACGAGGCAATAAACAAGGAGATGGCGACTCTTGAAGCAGAGATAAGCGGACACAAAAGCGCCCTCATAGACATAGGCACGTTCACTGACGAGGCTGAGAAGGAGATCGAGAGGATAAAAGAGACTCTTGAAGCAGGCAGCAGGCAAGTTATCGAGCACCAGCAGAAGCTCAAGGTTCTGGAGAAGAATGCTGCCCCTGCGACAACCATTGAAGAGGCAAACAGCAAGGAAAAAGAGATAGATATTCTGAACAAGGCTATCCATATTCTGGAGAAGCAGGTATCCGAGAGCCAGGCAGCCCTAGTTAAGCTAGACTCTGAGAGCGCATCGCTAGTCACCGTCATAGAGGAACTCTCAAAATCCGTAGAAAGCGGCAAGCTAACTATAAAGGAGAAGGAAGGCGCAGTCGAGAAGATACGGAAGGAGATAGAAGGTCTTAGGGAAGCTGTGCAAAAGTCATCTGTGGCTGTAAAGAAGAACGAATCAGAGCGCTCAAGGATCGAGAAGGAGATAGAAGGTCTTGACGAGACACTTATTGACCTAAAGGAACAGAAGAGTTACATTTCCTCGAAGAGCAACAATATGGCAGAGAAGCTGGCCGTCCATTTCAAGGAATCTGACGGTTTTTTTGGTAGTGCGTCATCTTTGTGCTCGTACGACACGCAATATTCTATTGCCGTTGAGACAGCTGCAGGCAGCAGGCTCGACTATTTCGTTACAGATACAATAGCAAACGCTGACAAGATGATTGCATTCCTTAAGAAGAACGAGCTTGGAAGGGCCACATTCATACCCATTAAGGAGATACGTTCTGACGATGTCAATGCCACCGAGAAGGGCCTTGATTCTGTAATCAGCGTGGTCAGGTATGAGAAAAGATTCGAGAAGGTCTTCAGATACATATTCAACAATTCCTTCATAGTATCGGGTCCCGATGAGGCGAAGAAGTACGGCATAGGAAAACACAGGTACGTAACGCGTGATGGCGAGCTAATAGAGTTGTCCGGAACGGTCTCGGGAGGATTCTTCAAGCGAAGGGTCTCTCTTGCATCTATCGAGAACCAGATAAAGGAGGCCACATCACTGAGGGCTAAGCTTCACGAGGATCGTGCAAAAGCAGAGGAAACTGCATTTGAGGAGCGCAAGGCACAGGCAGCCGCGGAGATGAAGCTCGATTCCGAGTCCAGGGAACAATCGAGACTTGAGTCAGAAGTGGCTAGCACAAGGAAAGCGCTTGCAAGTGCCGCATCAAGAATGGAGGAAGCAAAGCATAGATTGTCGGCTATACAAGAAAAGAAGTTATCTGAGTCAAAAGTGCATGATTCTTCAGATGAAGCGCTTTTCAAGGCCAAGGAAAAGCTCATGCAGCTGTATAACGAGGCTGTCGAGGCAACAAAAGAGATGGCCACGCACGGTGCCAGCAAGGCAGAGCGCGAGAAACAGGAGAAGTTGCGCAAGGAAGCAGAAGACATACGTATAAAGGTCGCTGAGACTAAGAAGGAAGCGCAGATTCTGGAATCAAGGAAGCTGGAGCTAGAACGGCAGGCCGAGGAGAAGAGAAAACTTGCGAAGAGCCTCGACACATCGATAAATGAGAAGACAAAGAGAATAGAGGCCCTGGGAAAGGAAAGGAAGGAAATGGAATCAAAGATCAAGAACAGCGGCGAATTGAGCAAGAAGGCAATGGAGAGGCTTTCGAAGATCAACGAGGAAGTGGAGAGGCTCAGGGAGGACAACGGCCGGGTAAATATGCAGCTAAATGAGGTTGATAGGGAGCTAGGTGATATAAAAGTGAAAAGGAGCCAGACCGAGACACGGCTAAGCGACATAATCGCAGAGCTTGCAGCTTATGGCAATGGCATACCGCTTGTCAAGGGTGACATAGACATAATGCAGAGGGAAACGGATGTCCTGGAGTCGAAGCTCCAGGATCTCGGCACGGTCAACATGAGGGCCCCGGAGCTCTACGACGATAAGAAGAAGAGCGTCGACGAAGCGCTCACAAAATCGAATACCCTCGAGACTGAAAAGCAAGCCGTAATAAGAATGATAGAAGAGATAGACTCAAAGAAACTCCAAGTCTTCATGAGCACATTCAACGATGTTAACAAGAACTTCTCAAAGCTCTACAACTACATCTTCCCCGGAAAGGCATATATAGAACTCGAGAATCCCGGAGACCCCTTCAATGGCGGCATAGAGATCAAGATAACAGACTCAAACCTTAACAAGGCGCTGAAATCCATGTCCGGCGGGCAGAAATCGCTCATATTGCTCATGATGCTTTTCTCCATACATCTGTGCAAACCTTCCTCCCTGTACGTATTCGATGAAGTAGACTCCGCACTAGACAAGGAAAACTCTAAGAAGCTTTCGCAGCTCATAAAGGAGATGAGCAAGGAGGCCCAGTTCGTGGTGGTAAGCCACAACGATTCGCTGATCATAAATTCAGACACTGCAGTGGGGGTTGTAATGGCCAACGGCGAGTCGAAGGCCCTGGGACTGGAGGTCTCGAGCATCTCAAAGAAATAATATGTGATCTATTGGCAAGGAACAAGAAGGCAAAGAATCCAGGCTCGCTGATGTGGGTTCTCTACGCATTGCTGGTAGCGCTTATAGCACTCTACATATTCCACAACAGCGTGGCCATCGGAATAGGCGTGGTAGTGCTTATCATAGTCATACTCGTCTTGGAATTCGGCCTCAGTGTGCATTACGATGGTGCCAAGAGCAGTATCATTGACCTTGGTGTCGCAATCCTTGCCGTAGTAATAATATTTGCGGTGCTGATGGTAATCCTGCAGACAAGCTCTCCCATCGACGTGGTCACGAGCTGCAGCATGCTTCCCGTGCTCTCGCGCGGAGAAATGCTGCTTCTCCACGGAATATCCAACATGTCCTCATTTCTGGTCTCT
Source organism: Microcaldota archaeon (assembly GCA_021804105.1). Lineage (GTDB taxonomy): Archaea > Micrarchaeota > Micrarchaeia > Micrarchaeales > CABMGC01 > JAKAVK01. The sequence continues at coordinate 28,893 of JAJZKP010000009.1, forward strand.
CACCATGTGCCTATAGTCAACGTAAGCCAATCGCAATTCAATGGCATGATCAACAACATGAGCTCCGAGTTCCTGGCATTCTATGCGTATAACCCGTCAAATAAGTCAGACATAGCAGATATAACAAACCTGGGGGCGCAGCTACCTATCGGCCTGTACAATAGCGCATGCGTGGACAGATATAGTGCTGAAAATGAACCTTACAACTATTACCGATGCTATGTGCCGCCGCAGGCACAGGCTAACAACCTGATAAAGTACAACTATTCAATAGGCAAGCTGCTGATGAACGGCACTTACTACAGCGTAATTTACACATCAAGCATAGTTATAGCAAATACCACCATAGTCGAAAATTACTCAAACCCAATCGTGGTCTACAGAACAAACGCGAGTGATACTTTCAGTGGAGACATAATACACCGTGCTGTAGCCGCAATCCACGTTGGGGACAAGTATTACATCTTGACAAAAGGTGACAATAATCCTGGCCTTGACATTCAGTTTGCCAATTATCCGCCATCGCAGAGCAATATAGTGGGCTATTTCCTTGGCGGTCTGCCTTATATCGGCTACCTTAAGCTCATAGTTAGCGGGCAGCTAGCCTCTGATCCACAATGCGGCCAAGTGATCCAGCACTGAGACTTGCTGAAGCTATGGATTATTCTTGTTTTTTGGCGGAACAACCAACTGCGTTTAGCTGCTCCTATCTGCGAAGAATCTCTTATGCCTCTTTGGCTTGAGCTGCTGCACTATATAGTCAAATGCAGCATTCGGGTTGCTCTTCTCCCCGCATGTGTATATGTCTAGTGTTGCGTACTTGTACTCATTCCAAGTATGCAGCACCACATGACTCTCTGTAATAAGCGCCATAACCGTCACGCCTCCTTTCTTGCCCCCGAATCCCCATGCCTTGTGCTCTACAAGCGTCATGTTAGCCACTTCAACGGCCTTGAGCACAGTGCTCCTCAAAAATTCCTTGTCAGTCATGAGCTTTGGGTCTAATTCATAGAGGTTTCCAAACACATGCATTCCTACTATGTGCTCCTCGTTTTCCACTAGCCTCTCAGGAGTAGTTTCTTTCGGTAAACGCTGAACCTGCTGGACTATGCTATTCTGTCTCGGATTGGTTCCCATCTATGTTCGCGCCTTGGTACGCCTTTCTAATTTCCTGAAATTATTGTGTAGTATATTACTATTTAAATATATCTTTTGCAATCTTATCAATTAATACAAAATCATCTACGATAATATAAAATCTATATCATCGGTAATATTTTAAGCAATTTTTACGTCGTGAATGCTTTGCAGATAATATGCAAACCGGGTGAGCAGTTGGAATTGTCGACTAATGCCAAGAACATACTGAAGGAAGGATCTGTCAAGATACGCGTCGTCAGGAGCGGAATGTTCCAGCAGATGACATTTACAGTAAGGAGAGTAACGCTTGGGAATGTGACATATGCTGAACTTTACACGGATCGCATTATAGACATATCGGAACTAACGCGAATATCCAACGAGATTGGCCTGCCAGCGGAATCACAGAATGGGAAAGCTTTTCCCAAAGGCACTTCCTCCACCGACTTCCAAGACCTCTGATCATGCTCCTGCCCTAGGTCTGTGAACATTATGGGCAGAGCACACGCCATTCTCATCCATGTGCTTATCGCAGGCTGCCCTGCCGCAGAGTTTGCAGACCCTATGGGCCACATTCCCGCATATATGGCACAGAGAACGCATTTCCTCCATATTGGTATACCTGCAATAAGACTAATAAGCACGGCATCAAGACGAATAAACTGGCAAACAAGTATACAACAGCAAGTTTCAGTTCTTGAGCAATTTCAGCAATTCCCTTGGGTTTCTTTTGTATCTGCGCAAGGTTTGCGCAAAAGTGGGCTCATGTTCCTTAACAAGCACAAATTCTGTAGCCTCGCTTCCGAATGTGGCCCTCTTCAGATCATTGTACCCGTCAAGCCCTCTAACAACAAGATCTTGGGTCACGTGCGCAGAGTTGTCATATACTAAAGTATCTCCAGAATAGATGGTCCTTATTGCTCCGTTTAATCCGACGAATGGGAATCCCGAGAGATCTGTAGGGTCATCCGGAGCTATCCTTAAGTTCTTGAACGGAACTACCTCAAGCAGGGTGCCACTTACCTTGTGCGATTCTCCATAGGCAGCAAATTCCACGGACACTTTACTTCCCACCAGCCCGCTAAGCCTTTCCATCGCATTGCCGCCAACCTGCGTTTTTACTTCCCTTATTGCAACCACAAAATCACAATAAATAACCTGGGCATCCTGATATAAAGATTACCTACAAGATCAAGAGGCATCTCTGCCGGCTTCAGTACCCTGCACATACGGCTTAGCAGGCGTACCCTCAATGCCCGCACCAGGACTGCAAGCTCTGCGAGCGAATTCCCGCATTATACTTTATCAGGTTTTTAACAAAGCGAGCGGGAAACCCCACACCATTTATGGGTGGGAGGATGTCACTAATGCGAGGTCAGCTCATTTATGCAGGAAGAGACATATCCCCCGCTCAAAGCTATACTCCGTTTAAGTGCTATCCGTTCTGATAAATGATTCGCCCCGCAAACCCATCATTTCAATGGTGGGTTAGGGGCGTGAAAAGGTATATAAAAATGGAAAGCAAAACGGGAAGCATGGAAACAATGCGTGCCTACAAGTTCAGGGTATATCCCGACACGAAGAGGCAGAAGGCAATAGACGACGCTATTTCCATGTCCCAAAAGCTTTACAACAAACTTCTTGAGGAGACGATAGAAGCGCACAAATCAAATCCTAATTCAAAAATCTCGCAGAGAACAATAAACCAATTCCTCAATGAAATAATAAAGGAGGACAAGGAATATCTGCAACTCTACGCACACGTCAGGGTGGACATACGCAACAGGCTCCTGAAGACCTACCAGAACTTCTTCATGAGATGCCAGCAGAAGAAATCAGGCGCAAAGATAAAGGCAGGATTTCCAAGATTCAAATCAAAGGACAAATTCAACTCAATAACGCATATAGAGAACAACGGTTCGTTCAGGATAGAAAAAGGAAGGCTGAGGGTATCAAAGATAGGAACTATGGGATAGAACAGCACAGGAACATCATAGGAAACGTAAAGACGATGACGATAAAGAGGGAAGGCAGGGAATACTATGCAGTATTCACCGCAGAGCAGATAATAAACCAACCAGAGGTAAAGGACACGAAT